>CAUJKI010000485.1 GCA_963205015.1 Pseudomonadota bacterium | reverse complement strand
GCATATGCTCAATGGCGAGCAGAGGGAGCTCCTCGCCCAGATGCGCCAGTTGCGCGACGAGATGCTCTCGAAGTCGGACTATGTCGGTCCACGCTTTGCCGAAGAAGCGCGTCGCATTCACAACGAGGAAGCGCCGGCGCGCGGCATTCACGGTGAGGCGACGCCCGAGGAGGTGGCCGAGCTCAAGGAAGAGGGCGTGGAGGTCTATCCCGTGCCCCTTCTCCCTGAGGATCACAACTGAGAGCTGTCGGCGGTTGGGCCGATTTTTTGAGCGCGTGAGATTGGCCGCGATGGGCAATTTCGCTCGTCGGTGACTTCGAATAGAGTGCGCGCCCACGGACAGGTGGCCGAGTGGTTTAAGGCAGCGGTCTTGAAAACCGCCGTGGGTTCACGCCCACCGGGGGTTCGAATCCCTCCCTGTCCGCCAAAATACGCCAATAAGCAATTGATTCGGCGAATCATGCGCAGATCCCACCATTGATCGGGGAACGGTTCCAGGCGGCTACCGCAGGTGGGAGAGGCACCGCACGATCGGAAGGGCAGGCGATTGCACGCGCCGCCCAAATCACGAGAGAAGCCCGTTGCATGACGCGCACCGGGGGGCTCGTGAGCAGAGTACGGTCAAGAGGGCTGCGCCGGCGGGATCCGGGTCATGCGACGCTCGAGGAGATCAACGCCACGCTCTCGCCTTTCTACCGGCCCCCTGAGCGCCCGGCTCGTTCGTCATCCGTGAGTTTGGCAGCAGCGATACCCGACATGGCAAAGCCGGTCCCGCGCTGCCGCTGCCTGTGCTGCCTCCTGGCTTTTCTCCGCGTTGCGTCATGTCGAGCGAGCGGCGCCAGCGTATCCCAGGCCTGATTATGGTTTTGCAAACAGACGAGGATGCAAGCACTTCGTTGGCCACCAGTGCAGCAACGTCTGGGACTACATGGCGGGATCGAAGCTAGGCCGGAGTGGACGATAAGGGCTTTCGTGAAGGGCCCCCGTGTTAGCCGGTAGGCCGCCGCCTGTCCGCTTCGTGATCCACGCATTGTGATGGCTGTTGCTCCGACCAAGACTGCCACGAGGGCCCGGCGCCGAGGGGAGAACCTTCGCCGTGGATCACCTACCCGCCCAACGACCTAGTGGCGTCCATCCACGACCTGATGCCGGTGATACTTTACGGGATCCATCCGGCGCGGCTTATCGGATCCATTCCTCGCGAGCATAAGAGAGAGCGTCGCTTCAGATCGAAGCCGGCGGCCGACACTATCCCGCGTGCTCTTTAGCGAGTGGCAGTTGCCTAGCCAATCTCTCTCATCCGTCGCGGATCAAAGGACGGGATCGCTTCGAGCAACTCGCGCGTGTACGCCGTTTGAGGTGCCCTGAAGAGCTCGAGCGAAGAAGCCTCTTCAACGACCCTTCCGCTCGCCATGACGATAATGCGCTCGCATAGCATGCGCACCACATTCAAGTCATGGCTGACGAAGAAGAACGAGAGGCCTTCCTCGCGCCGAAGGCGATCGAGCAACTTGAGAACGACGGCTTGAACCGACACATCAAGGGCAGCTGTAGGCTCATCAAGGATTAGTAGTCGTGGATTCGTTGCTATTGCTCGAGCAATCCCTACGCGTGCCTTCTGACCACCGGAGAGCTGATGAGGAAATCTCGTCAGAAGTGCGCAATCGAATTCCACCCGTTCGGCGCACTCCTCAACACGGCGTTTCGTCTCGCGCTTACCGATCAAGCGATCCAATCGGCGTAAGGGATGAGCTATGCAGTCGAAGGCGGTGTAGCGCGGGTTCAGGCTCTCGTGTGGATCTTGAAAGACGATCTGTATCTGGCGCCTGAATTCACTCCCGTGAAAGTCGCTGGCAGGAATATCGCCAATATCATGCCCGTCAAAGACAACGGAGCCTTGGCTCTTGTCTATAAGACGCGAGATGATGCGGGAGATGGTACTCTTGCCAGATCCCGATTCACCAACAAGGCCAACGCTCTCGCCTGGTGCGATATCGAAGGAGACGCTGTCGACCGCCCTGAAGCCCGAAAAGTCCTTCGTCAGGTCCTTAGCAGTAAGCAGTGGTCTGGCCGCAGACGTTCTTGGTGATTGAAGTGTCTTGCGACAACTAGGCACCCCATCGCTTTCAGCATCGACGCCGAGATCATCCAAAGTGGAGTGGGCCGTCGGGGACGCCGCTACCAATCGGCGTGTGTAGGGATGCTGAGGTGAACCGAAAAGCTGCGTCGCCGGCGCCGTTTCGACGACAACACCTTCCTGCATGACGGCGATGTTCTGGCAGTATCGCGCGGCAAGACCGAGATCGTGCGTTATGAGGATTACGCCCATCTTGCGCTCGGTCGCGAGGCGCGCAACGAGATCCATGACGGTCTTCTGCGTTGTCACGTCCAGGCCAGTGGTCGGCTCGTCGGCGATGAGTAGTTGGGGCTCGCAGGCAATGGCAAGGGCAATCATCGCTCTCTGGCACATGCCGCCGGATAGCTGGTGGGGATATGAACGAAGAATCCGCTCTGGATCCTTGAGCATTACCGCTGCGAGGAGATCGAGAACGCGTTCCTGCTGCTTTTCCTTCGACAATCGACGGTGCGCGGAAAGTGCGTCTACGAGCTGCTGGCCGATCGTACGGATCGGATTGAGCGCACCCCTCGCGTTCTGGAAGATCATCGAGATGGCAGGACCGCGAAGGCGCCGCATCTCTTCGTAGGAGGCGCTCACGAGATCGCTATCGCCGAATTCAATGGATCCGCCAGTGATGCGTCCTGCACGATCGAGCAACTTCGTGATCGCGTAAGCCGTCACCGATTTACCCGAACCGCTTTCCCCGACGATGCCAAGGGTCGCACCGGGGCTCAGAGCGAGTGAAACACCGCGCACGGCGCGCACGCGACCATTTCGTGTCGTAAATTCGACGTGAAGATCTTTCACGCGCAGGAGATATTCGCTCATGTGCGCATCCGCGGATCGAGGACGTCACGCAAGCCGTCACCCACGAGATTGAAGCACAAGACGGTGAACATCAGTGCCGCGCCTGGGAACGCCACGAGCCACCACTGGCCGGAGAGGATGAACCGTGCGCCTTCCGCGACCATGATGCCCCACTCCGCGGTGGGCGCTGTGACGCCGAGGCCGAGAAACGACAGGCCTGCCGCATTGAGGATCGCCCATCCCAGGTTGAGCGTGATCTGCACCACCATGGCAGGCAGAATGTTGGGAAGAAGCGATAGAAGCACGACCTGCATGTGGCTGTCGCCGCAAGCTCGCGCGGCTTCGACCCATCCAGCGCCACGGCGCACGTTGACCTCGGCGCGCGCGAAGCGGATGTAGAACGGCAGGTTGATGAATGCCGTCGCGATAATGATGTTTTCGACGCGATTGCCGAGCACGGCCACCATGGCCATCGCCATGACGAAGAGCGGAAAGGCCATGAAGACATCGACGATGCGCCCCACGACCCGATCAACTCGCCCGCCCATGTAGCCGCTGATGCTGCCAATCACGGCCCCAATGACGAACGAAACGGCCACTGCCGATGCGGCGATTGCAAGATCGAGTCGTGTCGCTGCGATCAGGCGACTCAGAATGTCCCGTCCGAGCTGGTCAGTTCCGGCCCAATGAGCCGCCGACGGAGGCTGCAGGGCCATTTGGACATTCGACGCCAGCGGATCATACGGTTGGATCCATGGAGCGAAGAGCGCAATTCCGATCAGAAAGCTGAGCCCGGCCACAGCCACGCCTGTAATAGGGTTCCCACGAATGACCCAGACGGCATGGCGTAGCGTTGCACTCATTCGATAGTTACCCGGGGATCGGCGATACCATACAGGGTGTCGACCGTAAGGTTCACGAGAACAAAGACGCTGGCCATCAACAGCACGAACCCCTGAACTGGCGCGTAGTCCGAAGCGAGAAGTGCATCGAGCGCGTACGATCCGACACCGGGCCAGGCAAACACTTTTTCGACGAGCACGTTCGCGCCGAGCATGGTCGAGAACACCACCCCCGTAATCGTGATCACTGGCAAGAGCGCATTGCGCAGACCGTAGGTTATGATCACCTTCCGCCGTGATAGGCCGAGCGAATGGGCGGTCCGAATGAAGTCGCTACCGAGTACTGCGAGCATCGACGCGCGTGTCATGCGTGCGAGTGGGGCGAGAACAAAGAGCGCCATGGTGCTTGCGGGCAGGATCAGCTGAGACAACGCCGATCGCCAGCTTTCGAAGTCTCCCACGATGAGAAAATCGACGAGAAGGAGGCCGGTGATGCCCGGCGGCGGAGCATCGAATGCACCAAGCCGCCCTGTTGGGTCTGGGGCGATGCCGAGAATCACGTAGAAAACATAGATGAGCACGAGCCCCGAGACGAATGTCGGGACACAGACGCCGAGTGAGCAGACGAACCGAACCGCGTGATCGAGCAGGGTCCCCGGATAAAGCGCTGCCAGGACGCCGAGCGGCAGGGCCAAGGATAACGCGAGCACCAGAGCCGTGACGGTGAGTTCGAGCGAAGCCGGTAACCGCTCCGCCAGATCGGTGACGACCGGCTGGCCCGTGGTCATCGATCGACCAAGATTACCCGTCGCGATATCGCGGAAATAATACGCCATCTGAACGGGAAGCGGACGATCGAGACCGAGCGTCTTCCTCATCTGCTCGATTTCTTCCGGCCCGGCGTTCGGGTCGGAGGCGAAGAAGACGGCGGGATCTCCCGGCAGCACGCGCATCATGAGGAACGTGAAGACCAGCACTCCGAGGAGTGCTGGTATCGACGCTAAGAACCGCCGCGCAGTGTGGTGAGCAATCGTGATCACCGCCCGCATGCTACGTCCGCTTCAGATCCCGGTAGTCGGCACCACGATGGAACCAGTAGGTATAACCCTCGATGTTCTTGGCGATCACCGCGTCGTGGGCAGGGTGCCACAGGAGCGCGACCGGAACATCCCGCTGTGCCCGCTTCACGATCTCGAGCATCTTGGCATCGTAGACGGCTTTATCAGTTTCATAGCGCGCCTCGCCGACGAGCTTGGCAACTTCGGGATCATTCCATCCGCTGGCATTCCATCGACCTGTGCCGGAGAAGAAAACCCGGGTCGTGTAGTCCGGCGTCGGCAACCAGGAAGTCCCGAAGTCGAAGAACATCTGAAGGCGACGCTCGACGACCTGCGTCGTCAACTGCGCATCGGGGAGTTTCTGAACTGTAACGTCGATCCCGAGCTTCGCGAGACTCTCCTTGATCAGGGCTGCCATCGGCTCCACAGACGCGGACGCGCTCGTCGGGAAGCTGAAGGTGGTCTTGAAGCCATTGGCAAGGCCAGCCTCTTTCAGCAGCGCCTTGGCCTTATCGAGATCGTACTGCAGCGGCATCTTCTGAGGCATCGCTGAGTGCGTTGGTGTTTCCCAGGTCGCACCGAAAAGTGGCTCACCTCGTCCGAACATCGCGGCCTTGAACATATCTTCATAGGGAAGAGCAGCGGCTATGGCGGCTCTTACCAAGCGATTGTTGAAGGGTTCTATCAGTGTGTTGAATGCAATGCACTGGAAGGAGTTGCTCTGCGGAAGGCCGATGACTTTGGCCTTGCCACGTTGCTCGATGCCCGGGATATCGCTTGCCGCTGCATCGAGTGTGAGATCGGCATCTCCGCGCTCGAGCAGGCTTGCCCGCGACGACACATCGGGAATGGTTTGGATGATGATCCGCTGGAAGAACGGAAGCTTTCCATCCTCACTATTCTTCCAGTTGTCATTGCGCTTGAGCACGACCTGCTGACCTGGACGATTGCTTTCGATCGTGTATGCGCCGCCGCCCGCCGTGTTCTCCTTGAGCCAGGCGATGGCCCACGGATCATCGGCAGTGGCGTGCTTCTTCGCCAGCTTGCTGTTGAACATGGGGATGAAGGGGACGCAGAACGTCGCGAGCCCCAGGCGGTCCGGCCTGGAGAGCTTGACCTCGATCTGGCGCTCGCCCACCACCTTGAACTGATCTGTGCTCGTCATCGACCCGTTCGCCATCTGTGCCTTGGCGAGAGATTGGGCCGTCACCGCGCGTGCAAGCGACCATTGGATATCATCCGTGGTGACCGGCGATCCGTCGTGCCACGTGGCACCTTGACGAATGTGGAACGTGAAAGACAGGCCGTCGCTCGCTCGATCGATGCGCTCCGCCAGTTCGCCGCGAATGTTATCGAAGTCGAAGGAAAGCCCCCCGGGAACCGGCTTACGTGCAAAGGATCCCAGGCGATCGTAGATATTGACGGAGAGCGGGAAGCTCTCGCGTGTCGCGCCCTGCAATGTCGGGTCAAGAGACGTGAACACGGCGCCCATGACGTGGCGCAGCGTTTCGGCGCGCGATTGGGCTTGAGCTGAGCCGATGTTGATTGCGGGCCCGAGAAGGCCTCCTGCGGCAACTCCGAGCGCGCCTTTGATGCTTTCCCTGCGATTGATTTTCATTGGACCCGTCTCCAATAGATTGATGTTACTTGGCGGTATTGATGGTCAGAGGCGTGCGGACTTCTCGCGTGCGGATAAGGACGCGATGGACTTGCCGTCCGGGGAGATTTCGACGCCATACGTTTCCAGCGCGACGTGCGTGGATACGACACCATCTCTCACATCGCGTAGTACGGTATTCGGATCGCGCTTGAAGGGGTCGCCCCATCCACCACCTGCAGACGACTCGATGCTGACCCGGAGAGGCGGCGTAGTCTCCACGCCGTACTGCGGCCAATCGAATTCCTCTCCGGTCTCGAGATTGAAAGCGCGTATGGAGCCTTTCGCGCCCCATTGACCGCCATTGACACCGCCACCCGTTGGCTTGCGTGCGCCCTCGCCTCGCAGCAGTTGCTCGCCGCCGGCGAGGACATCGACGTCATAGTTGACGCCGGTGCCGCCGCGATACTCGCCGGCGCCGCCGCTGTCGGTGCGAAATTCGTGGCGGTGGATGCGCACCGGGTATGAGAGCTCGTAGGTCTCGACATTGGGAACGGTCATGCCGCCCAACGTCATCTGGTGGCTGGTCGTGGGGAAGCCATCACGCCCCTTGACCGCGCCGCCGCCGGGGCTGCCGTGCCAGTGGTACATGACGAACACGCCACCCTTCGGCTTTATCCCGGTCGATATCGAATAGCAGGCCTTTCCCCACCCGGCGCACGCGCGTTCGGGATCAATCTGGGCCAACGCATTCCAGCACGAGTTCATAATGTCGATCGCGGGGAACACGGTGTTCATCGTCATGGGCGCGGGAGGAAGCGCATTCACGATCGTGCCTTCTGGCGCGATCATCTTGACGCAACGATATGTGCCTTCATTGCGGGGGATATCGAGGCTCATGAACGAGTAGAGAGCGACGCAGACCGCCGAATACGTATTCGCTATACCGCTGTTCTTGAAGCCTTTGATCTGGGGTGAGGTACCCGTGAAGTCGAATGTGATATCGCTGCCGCTGATCGTGATTTTCACGCGCGTTTCAACGTCCACACTCGTGAAGCAATCCGTGTCGCTGATGTCATTGCCGAACCAGCTTCCGTCCGGCAACTCCGATATCGCTTGGCGCATGCGCTTGTCGCCGTAATCGAGCAGCGCGTCCAAGTATGAGAGAGCGCTGTCGATGCCGATCTGCTCGACCACCTGAGCCATGCGTTCGGCACCGATGCGCGTCGATCCGATCATTGCGCCGAGATCACCATCCATGAGATCCGGGCAACGAGAGTTCAGAAGAAGAAGGCGCCAGACATCGTCGCGAAGCTGCCCCTTGTCTATCAGCTTGACGACAGGAAGACGGATGCCTTCGTGGAAGATCTCGGTCGCCGCGGCATTGTAGGTGCCGGCGGCACCGCCGCCGATGTCCGATTGGTGTGCGCGATTGCTGCAGAAGCCGACGAGCACGCTTCCGACGAACACAGGGCGAATGACCGTCCAGTCCGGGAGGTGGTTGCCACCAGCCACGTACGGATCGCTGAGGATGAAGACATCTTCCGGATTTATGCGACCGGCGAAGTCGCGAACGACAGCACGAACCGCAAATCCGGCACCGCCCGAGTGGATGGGCAAGCCATCGGCCTGAGCAATCGTGTCGCCCTTGGCGTTACTGAGGAAGCAAGAGAAGTCGTGGCTCTGGCTGAAAATCGGACTCCGCGCCGTGCGCGTCATCACGACGCCCATTTGCACACTGATGTGATCGAGCTGACGCTGAATGATCGCCAGAACGACCGGATCGTGTCGAACTATCTGCTCCTGATCCATATCAAGCCCCAGTCGCAAACTTGGCTGCTGTCTTGTCCATCACTTGCTCCATCAGTGCGCCGTTGCCGATGACGCAATTCGGACGTGATAGTTTGAGGCATCGGTGATGCGTACGGCATCGCCTTTACCAACGAAGATGGTCGTAGTGGCTTCATCGATGATGGCTGGCCCAGCGAATTCCTGGCCGGGTGCCAGCAGGGCGCCGTCGTACACCGGGAGCTCGGCGAAGCCGGTCGCCTTGTCGACCCATACACGGCGATGACTGGCCGGCGCCGGCGGAGTGAGGCTGCTCGCGAACGAAGCGACTTCGAGCGGAGGAAGCTTGCCGATCGCCGCCAGACGCAGGTTGACGATCTCGACCTGGCCGCCCTCCTGTATGTAGCCGAAGAGGCGGCGATAGGTCGTCTCGAACGCGGCGCGGATTTCTGCAGGCCGCAGCGAAGCGCATTCGACAGCGATGGGCCATTGCTGGCCGAAGTAGCGCATGTCGTACGATCGGATGAAGGTCGTGTCCGCGCCCTTGAAACCCTGACGTTCCAGTGCCTGTCCGGCGTTCGTCTGAAGAAGGCCGAAAGCTCGTTCGAGAGCATCCGAACTCGATCCCTGAGGATCGTCCAAGTCTTGCAGCCAACTTCTTACATAGTCCTGCCGCAGATCGGAGTTGCACATTCCGAAGGCGCAGAACACACCGGCCAATCTCGGAATATAGAGCGAGGAGCATCCAAGCAGTCGAGCTGTCGCTGCGCCGTGCAAGGGGCCTGCACCTCCTGCTGCGACGAGCGTGAACAGACGCGGATTATAGCCGCGCTCCAGCGAAGCCTGCTCGATGGCGTGCAGAATATTCTGCTCGACGAGCTGAATGATGCCGGCTGCCGCCTCGCTCACGCTGAGCCCGAGAGGCGCTGCGACATGCGTCTTGATTGCCTCAGTGGCCTTGTCGAGGTCGAGTGTGATGGCACCACCTGCGTACGGCCCCGGCTTGAGGCGCCCGAGCACGAGCTGAGCATCCGTAACAGTTGGACGCGTGCCGCCGCGTCCGTAGCAGGCTGGTCCGGGAAGCGAGCCGGCGCCTTCAGGACCCGCTTTGAATAGACCGCCGCTATCTACCGAGGCGATCGTTCCACCACCGGCGCCTACCGTCCGAATATCGACGGCAGGAATTGAGAGATGGTACTGATCGATCTCGATCTGATCGGTCATACTGACGTTCGAATGCTCCATAAGCGTGACGTCGCAACTCGTGCCACCAACCTCGATCGAAAGAAGGTGATCGGAGCCCGTATCGCGCCCGAAGAATTTGAGCGAGCCGACGCCGGCGGCAGGGCCTGAGAGCACGAGACGCACGGGCGACTGGTCGATCTCGGCAACGGAAATCGAACCGCCGTTGGATTGGAGCATCAGGAGACCGCGAGGCAATCCGAGCGCCGCCAGGCGCTTGTCGAGCTGCTTGAGATAGGGGACGACGCGCGGACCGACGTAGGCATTCACAACGGTCGTCGACGTCCTCTCGTATTCGCCGATGATGGGAGCAACATCCGACGAGATCGTGACCCAGACATTCGGCAGTCGATCGAGGACAATGCCTCGAGCTGCCTTCTCATGCTCCGGGTTTTTGTAGGCGTGAAGGAAGGAGATTGCGACGGCGTCGACGCGCTCCTCGGCAAATACCTTCACCGCCGCCTCGACCGAGCTCCCGTCGAACGGAATACGGACCGAGCCATCGACCTCGAGGCGTCCTCTCACCGGCAGGCGCAGATACCGCGGCACCAATACTTCGGGATACGGCGCTCGATGATCCCACACGTCGTGCCGGATCCCTCGCCGAATTTCCAGCGCGTCGCGGAAGCCTTCGGTTGTCAGCAAGCCAACCTTGGCACCCTTCTTCTCCAGCAGCGTGTTCGTGGCGATCGTGGATCCATGAACGAACAGGCGCGTATCCTGCAGGAATTTTCCCACGCTCGCGCCGATCGCTTCCGCAGCGAGCCGCACGGCCGACAGCACCCCTTCCGTTGGGTTAGAGGGCACCGACGGCGCTTTGAACGCCCGCACCGAGCCACGCGCGTCGACAAGGACGAGATCCGTGAATGTGCCACCCACGTCGACACCGATACGATAAGGCGCAACTAGCATGACAATTCCCGCGCTAACTTGATCGCTCGCATGTCTGCGGCGAAAGATGGAGAGAAGGATTTCATCCGACGTTTCATCGCGCCGCCGCCGTCCCCACGACACGCGCGACGACCCTGACCAGCGTCGTAGCGAGGAGATCTACTTCCTGCGCGGTCATCGGCGTGGAGAGAGCTCCAGAGCAGTTGGGCGTCAAGATGATACCCTCGTCCAGCATGCCGCGATGGATACTGCGCAAGTTTTCTGCCGTCTGCTCGTCGGCGTAGGCACTGCGATAGTCGACGACCTGTTTGGTGCCAAGGTGCAAGCGGAACAGCGAGCCCATGCCGCTGAGATAGGCCTGTACGCCGGAAGCAGAAAGCCCTGCGCGAGTCTTCGCCCGCAATTCATCTCCAAGTGCATTCAAACGCGATACCGCGGCTTCATCGTAGTGCGCGAGCGAGGCCAGGCCGGCCGCCATGCTCAGCGGATTGGCGCTGAATGTGCCGCCAGTGGATACGCGTGGCTTGCCATTCGCGTGATTGAACACGGACATGCGCTCGGCGGAGCCGGATACTGCACCGATCGGCAAACCACCGCCGATGATTTTCGCCGTCGTTACCAGATCCGGCTTCAACTTGAACACCGGCGAGGCGCCGGCGTGCGAAAGCCGGAAACTAATGACCTCATCGACGATCAGCATGATGCCGTCGCGGCGGCACGCGGCCTGTATGACCTCAACGACGTCGCTGGATATCGGAACCGCGCCAGCGCGCGAAGGGTGCGGATCGAGAATGATTGCTGCAAGGGTGGGGCCTTCGCGACGAAGAATGTCTGCACAGCGTTGAGCATCGGCAAACGGCAGAACGACTGTCTCCGTGAGAACCGACGCCGGTGCTCCTTGATTGTATGCGATCGACGCTGGATTCCCGTCAGCGTCGTTCCAGTTCGCAGGTGACGGATCGAGGCTGACTTCCACCCAGTCGTACGCCCCGTGGTAGCACCCCTCGAACTTGGCGATACGCTCGCGACTGGTCAAACCACGGGCGCCTTTGACCGCGGCGAGCACAGCCTCAGTCCCGGAATTGCAGAAGCGCGTCTGCTCAAGCTGCGGATTGCGAGCGGCGAGTGCCTCGGCGAGAAGGATTTCCGCCTCGGTAGGAAGGCCGAACGCCGTCCCCTTTGACATCGTGTTCTGGATGGCGTCGAGAACCGGCGGGAAAGCGTGCCCGTGGATTAGCGAGAAGAAGTTGTTCGCGCAGTCGAGCATGCGGCGACCATCGACATCTATCAGCCAGCAGCCTTCGCCGCGCGCCGCATATGGCGGATGCGGCTTGAACCACGAGGCCGCCCGCATCGACCCCCCGGGAACAACGCGCTGGGCGCGCAGATAGGCCGCCTCCGATTGCGAATGAGAACCGGCTTGACCGCTGTTGTGCCCTGGTCCTCGACTGGTGGTCATGTTGGCGTCCTGGATTTCTCGAGCTGCGACTGCTATGTAATGGATCGATTGATCCAGTGCGCATGTCAAGTAGGATCATATGATCCCTTCGGCGGCAACATGGCGCCTGACTGAGCAGGTCGGCTGGCGGCAGAACGTGAATGCACCTGCAAGACGCGATAAACGCCCATTGCCCAAAGCATTGGGGCGTTGACGAACTAAGTGGGTCGCGGAGACGAAGTGCGCCTTCAGCGCCGCTTATTTGATCGATGCGGGTTTCGCTCCGCCGCCGATCCAGCAAGAAGGTACTCGCCGGATCCGACGAGGAAGCGCTCATTGTCGCGAATGCGCCGCTGCGCAGCCTCGCCAAGCTTGGAGACCACGAGTGCGGCGAGAAGACTGGCTACGGCTGTCGCGCCGAGCGCAGACTCTGGAAAGGCCCGGCTGGAAGTTGGAGCGACGAAATGCAGGTGGCTCGAATACTTGCCTATTGGCGCAGTTGTCGTGTCCGTAATCGCGACGACGTCAGCCTGCGCTTCGTAAGCTCTCTGGGCTAGGGATTGAACCACGCGATTGAAGGGCGCGAATGTTACAGCGACAAGAACGTCGCCCTTGGAAATGTCATCGATCGTACCCTCCGGCGCGCCCCCGGGGCCATCAAGCAGCGTTACGTTGGGCCGCGCCTTGCGAAGCGCATAGGCAAAAGTAAATGCCGCCGGAAATGACGTGCGCTTCGCCGCCACGAACACCTTGCCGGCCGCGGCAATGCGCTCTGCGGCCTCGAGAAGATGCTCGTCGGTCAGATTCGAACGCGCTTTCTTCAACACATCGTGCTCGGCGGAGAAAAACTCTTCGATAAAGCTATTGATGCCATCGCGGGTTTGTCCCGCCTCCATCAACGCCTTCGCGCTTTCTTCATTCCGAGTTGTTGACGCGCGAATACGACGTTGACCGTCGCGCATGGCATCGATGAAACGCTGTCGGAGGCCGCCATAGCCGGAAAGCCCGAGCCGTTGCGCAAGCCTGACGAGGCTTACGGGGGGAACATCCGCACGCCGGGCAATTTCCCGCATCGAGTGAAACGCAACGTCTTCGGGGTGCTTAATCAGATAGTTCGCCGCCTCGAGCATTTGCCCAGATAGCATTGGGCTGATCGATCGAATTTCCGAAACGATGTCAAAATTCTCGGGGCTCACCTTTGTCTCCACACGCCGCACAGCGCCGTCCTCGCCGAGGCGCCTATCTACAGAGCGATATCAGAGGTTGAGGTGTCTTGGGAGACCATATCGCCCGAGAGGGTGAGGCCCTTCGCTTAAGTATTTGAACGACGTCTTCGACCAGCTAGAGGTTGGTTGAAGCGAATAGCCGCTCCTTAGCCAGTAGCGACCCAAACCTCATGTCGGATAGGTGACGAGTTGATCGGCTCCAATCATGCACCGTCACTAGACGACGGTAACGGATCATGACTGCTTTTCCCTGCCGCCGTCGCATGAGGCGCGATCGGCGACGCGGTTAGCGCCGCCAACGATGTCCAGTAAGGACTCCGGCTTTCCTCGAAACCGGCCCGCCACAGTTAAGCCCCCGGCTCCAAGAAGCTTGGGTATCGAAATCTACTACGCGGGCCCGGCTAGCGGCCTGACCAATGCACGATTTTGCGCTCGGCAAACAAGATGATGCCATTGAGGATAAGGCCAACCACGCCGATGAGCCCGATACCGATAAACACTACCGGTACCTGGAGCAGCAACGCGGCGTTACTGACCATGAAACCCAGGCCGGACTGTGCGCCTACCAGTTCCGCAGCAACAACCACTGCCCAGCTCAGGGCTATGGCGACCCGTAGCCCAGTGAATATTGATGGCAGCGGCTGCGCTTGGCGAACTCGAGCAGGATCGGGCGCGACCTTCAGGGTTGATCCGCGTTACAGCGTCGCACAATTTCGTTTCTGTCTATTTGGCCGCGGCCATGCTGCGTTTTCATGAGCTACATCCCGGCGTCGAAATCGAGATCGATACGGCAGATAGCATCACGAACATCATGGAGACCGGACATGACATTGCGTTTCGCATCGGTTGGCTGAAATCCTCCGAGCTTCACGCCATGAAGATTTGTGATTTCGCCATGATACCCTGCGCTTCTCCCGCGCACTTGGAGCGCTTTGGCCCTGTTAGCTCGCCTCTGGACCTGTCAGTCCGCCCTTGGGTGGCATTGACCATGATGTCGGATTTCGACCGCATTACCTTGTCGACGTCTGCCCATGAGGATGTCACCGTTCCAATCTCCCCCGTGTTTCGCACTAATTCGGGTCTCACCGCCCGCCAAATGGTGCTGGAGAGTGAATGCGTGGGTTTGCTTCCCTCCTACGCAGTCCGGCAAGACCTTTCCGAGGGGCGCCTCATTCGACTTTTGCCTGGTTGGTCTCACCGTCCGGGTGAGATAGCTGCGATCTACGCTCACAAGCGGACTATGCCGGCGCGGCTTCGGGCACTTCTCGAGTTTCTGCGCACCGACGCGAGGACGCATCTCGGGAAATGACATAGAGCCTAACGTAGGAATTGCTTCTCATTGGATGCCCTGCCGCATGGACGGTCATCCCGGCCGCTCTATCGCCAAAGCAGTGGCCTCTCCGCCTCCGATGCAGACGCTGGCGATGCCGAGCGTGCGATCGTGGTACTCGAGCGCAGTGAGCAGGGTGACGAGTATCCGAGCACCGGATGCACCAATTGGATGACCAAGCGCGCACGCTCCACCAAGAACATTGAGGTTTTCGTGCTCAATGCCGAGCTCGGCCATGGCCGCCATCGGCACGACGGCGAAGGCCTCGTTGATTTCCCAAAGCTCGACATCCGATTGCTTCAATCCGCAGCGATCGATCAATTTTCGTATTGCGGGTATTGGCGCCGTGGCAAACTGGCTTGGCACATGTGCGTGGCTGGCGTGCCCCAGAATGCGTGCGCGCACCTTGGCGCCGCGCGCCTTCGCTTCGGATTCTCGCATGAGAACGAGAGCAGCAGCACCGTCCGATATCGAAGAGGCGTTGGCTGCGGTGACCGTGCCGTCTTTGCTGAACGCAGGCTTGAGATGCGGAATCTTCTCGGCGCGTGCCGTATCGAGCTGTTCATCCCGGATCACACGGGTTTGTTTGCCAGGCCGCCCGGTAATGTGCTCAGCAATCTCGCGCGAGAAGGTGCCTGTATCCGCGGCATTGCGGGCGCGCTCCAGCGAGGAGAGCGCGTAGGCATCCTGTTCCGCACGGGTAAATTGGTATTTGACCGCGCAATGCTCGGCAAAGGTCCCCATGAGACGGCCCTTTTCGTAGGCGTCCTCAAGCCCGTCGAGGAACATATGATCGATGACGGCGTCGTGGCCGAGTCTGGTGCCCCTGCGCATCCGATGCAGAAGATACGGCGCGTTTGTCATACTCTCCATGCCGCCAGCGACCATCACACGCGCGTCGCCGAGCGCAAGCTGATCGTGCGCGATCATTACCGCGCGCATTCCGGAGCCGCACATTTTGTTGACAGTGCTGGCGGGGACGTTCTGGCCAAGCCCACCGTGGAAGCCAGCCTGGCGCGCCGGAGCTTGTCCTTGTCCAGCAGACAAAACGCAACCCATGATAAGCTCGTCGACTTCAGCCGCGGTGATGCCGGAAGCATTCATGGCGGCAGCTATTGCGGTACCGCCCAGCTCAGCAGCGCTAGCATCGGCAAACGCGCCGCCGAGCCCGCCCATCGCAGTTCGCGATGCACCAACGATGACAACCGGATCCGATCTGGTCATTGTCCGATTCCGCTCTTGCCCGCGAGTTGGTCTGTCCTGCTGGTCACTGTCGCTTCACGTTCAAAACGAAAGTGTTCGTGTATTCGGCGAGTCCGTCCAGTCCGCACTCGACGCCAATCCCGGATTGTCGGATTCCACCATACGGAATCTCCGATCCCATGGATGGATGTTGGTTGACAAAGACATTGCCGGCTTCGAGGCGTGCGGCCACTTTCATCGCCGCGCCAACGTCTTTGCCCCAGACGGAAGCGCCGAGGCCATAAGGACTGTTGTTTGCTTTATCAATAGCGGTGTCGACGTCGCCGTAACTCAGGAGCGCGACGGCAGGCCCGAATTGCTCTTCCGTAACCAACAGGGCTTCGTCCGGGAGATCCTTGAAGAGCG
>CAUJKI010000484.1 GCA_963205015.1 Pseudomonadota bacterium | reverse complement strand
GATCGCGGCCTGGGCCCGCGCCAGCGCCTGCGTGCGGCCGAGGTTCTCGCGGTGCGCGACGTAGATCATCTCCTTGGTGATGATGCCGGCCTTGGCGAACTCGTACTGCGTCACGGGCGCATCGCCGACGCCGCGGAAGGGCTGCACCTTGTTCGGAAAATCGCGCGCGAGGTGCTTGCCCTTCACATTCCCGTTGTCTTCCGGCTTGATCTCGCGGCCCGCGTACTGCTCGACGCCGCCGCGCTCGCGGATCCACGCCTCACGATGACGCGGCAGGCCTTTCTCCACGTCGATCTTGAAATTCGCATCCGTATAGGGCCCGGAGCTGTCGTACACGCGGAAGGGCGGCTCGCCGGACGCTTCCGTCAGCGCGATCTCGCGGAAAGGCACGCGCACGTCCGCCAGCCCCTCGGGAGAGTCGTACACCTTCGCCGAGCCGGCGATCGAACCGGTCGTCACTTCCGGAACCATGAGGTCCTTCTTGCGCGTGATCTTGTTCATGGGTGTCTCCCTGAGGGGCCCGTAGCATGTCGCGGTGCCAGATAGCCGAAATAGGAAAGCAAAGCGCCGAGCATCAGCACGACGACGCCGTAGACGAGCACGAGTTCCGGGGTGAGCAGCGGCCGGACAATGCGACTGAGCGGCATGTGCGGCACGATCAGCCAGACGGCCGACTCGATCGCCGACAGCCAGCCGAGGATCGTGATGATGAGGCGCCAGTCCGCCGCCCAGATATTGTGGGCGAGAATGACCGCGAGGCCGCCGAGCAGCCCGAGGATGCACAGGATGAAGATCAGCGTCGGATTGCCGAGGATGTCCTGGAATATGCCGAGAGGTTCGGGATAGCGGACGAGAAGCCCGAGGCCCAGAACCATCAGGACCGGCCCGAAAAGCTTCGCGAGATAAATGGATCTGTCCATTCCCGTCCCTTCGCCGGCATGATCCGGATCAGGTTCTAAGGGTGCTCGTCCAGGTTTGAACGATCTCAGCCGGCATCCACCGGCGCCCCTCGGCATTGGGGGCATATTGGGGGCGGCACCGGGCCAATGCAAGGTCGTTGACCGAACTGCAGAGCCGCCGTCCCGTAACGCATCCTGTTCGCAGCCGCGAAATCAGGCAAAGGTCTCTGTTGCATTGCAATATGGGTCGGCTACTTTGGACACGGACGGATCGACCACCCTTTCCGAGCGCCGCCCCTACCAGGAACGGACCCATGAGCAAGCCCTCGAAGACAGCCGAGCCGCCCTGGATCTTCCGCACCTATTCCGGCCACTCGACGGCCGCCAAGTCGAACGCGCTCTACAAGATCAACCTCGCCAAGGGGCAGACCGGCCTCTCCATCGCCTTCGATCTGCCGACCCAGACGGGCTACGACAGCGACCACGTGCTCGCCCGCGGCGAGGTCGGCAAGGTCGGCGTTCCGATCAGCCACATCGGTGACATGCGCACGCTGCTCGACGGGATCCCCCTCGATCGCATGAACACGTCCATGACGATCAATGCGACCGCCGCCTGGGTGCTCGCGTTGTACATCGCGGTCGCCGACGATCAGGGCGCGCCGCGCACGAGTCTCACCGGGACCATCCAGAACGACATCATCAAGGAGTATCTCTCGCGCGGCACGTACGTCTTTCCGCCCGAGCCCTCGCTGCGGCTGATCCGCGACACGATCACGTACACCTACAGGCAAGTCCCGCGCTGGAACCCGACCAACGTCTGCTCCTACCATCTGCAGGAAGCGGGCGCGACGCCGGTACAGGAACTCGCCTTCGCCCTCGCGACGGCCATTGCCGTACTGGACACTGTCAAGAAGTCCGGCGTCGTGCCGGACGAGGAATTCGGCACGGTCGTCGGGCGCATTTCCTTCTTCGTGAATGCGGGCCTGCGCTTCATCACCGAGATCTGCAAGATGCGCGCCTTCACGGAGCTGTGGGACGAGATCACGGCCGCGCGCTACGGCGTGAAGGACGCGAAGAACCGCCGCTTCCGCTATGGCGTGCAGGTGAACTCGCTCGGCCTCACCGAGCAGCAGCCGGAGAACAACGTCCCGCGCATTCTGCTCGAAATGCTCGCCGTGACGCTCTCCAAGAACGCCCGCGCCCGTGCCGTGCAGCTCCCCGCCTGGAACGAGGCCATGGGCCTGCCGCGCCCCTGGGATCAGCAGTGGTCGCTCAGGACGCAGCAGATTCTCGCCTATGAAACCGATCTTCTGGAATTCGGCGACATCTTCGACGGCTCGACGGAGATCGCGCGCAAGGTCGCCGAGCTGAAGTCCGAGGCCAAGGCCGAGCTCGCCCGCATCGAGGAAATGGGCGGCGCAGTTGCCGCCATCGACTACATGAAGCGCTCACTCGTCGACTCGAACACCGCGCGCGTCGCCCGCATCGAGGCCGGCGAGCAGATCGTCGTTGGCGTCAACCGCTGGGGCGAGACCGAACCCTCGCCGCTCTCGGCCGGCACGGGCGCGATCCTCACCGTCGACGAGGGCGTCGAGGCCGACCAGATCGCGCGCCTCCAGGCGTGGCGATCGTCACGCGATGCCGCAGCCTGCGAGAAGGCGCTTGCCGCACTGGAGCAGGATGCCCGCTCTGGCGCCAACATCATGGAAGCCTCCATTACCTGTGCCAAGGCCGGCGTCACGACGGGCGAATGGGGCGCGACGCTCCGGCGCGTATTCGGCGAGTACCGCGCACCTACAGGTGTCGGCAAGGTGGCCGCCGCGACGGCGGGCGATGTGGAAGCTGTGCGTCGCCGCGTGGACGATGTCTCCGACCGCCTCGGCCGGCGTATCAAGATCCTGATCGGCAAGCCCGGCCTCGATGGTCACTCCAATGGCGCCGAGCAGATTGCCGTGCGCGCGCGCGATTGCGGCATGGAGGTCGTCTCCGAGGGCATTCGCCTGACGCCCGCGCAGATCGTGCGTGCGGCCATCGAGGAAAGCGCCCACGTCGTCGGCCTCTCGATCCTCTCGGGCAGCCACGTGCCGCTCGTGCGCGATGTACTGGAGCGCATGAAGAGCGAGGGCGCGGGCGACATCCCCGTCGTCATCGGCGGCATCATTCCGCAGGAGGATGCGGAGCTGCTGAGGGGCTTGGGTGTTGCGGGCGTCTACACACCCCGCAATTTCGAGCTCAACGCCATCATGAGCGACATCGTCGGGTTGGTGGAGCGCGGGGCGCACTAGTAACGCGCGCGGAGCGCGCCACTTCCCCTTCTCCCCGTCCTTAC
>CAUJKI010000483.1 GCA_963205015.1 Pseudomonadota bacterium | reverse complement strand
AGCTTCGCGACGATCAAAGGTCCGCCAATGCAGAGCTGGCGCTCTTGATCTCCAATGCCCTGCCGAAGGGCATCACGGCATTCGATCATGTGGAAGGCATCTGGGTTGCCGAGCATCGCTGCGCCATCCCCGTCGCCATCGCGTTGCGACAGTCGCTGATCGAGATCGCGAAGGTGAGGCAGGCGGGGGATGGCCAGCAGACCAAGATGGAGCTGGTCTACGAGTATCTGACGGGCCCGCGCTTCCGGCATCGCATCGAGGCGATCGTCGAGAAGTTCTCCGACATGCAATCCGACCTGGACAGGGAGCGCAAGGCAACGAAGCGCCTGTGGGCGAAGCGGGAAACCCAGATCCAGGGAGTTATTGAGGCCACCGTCGGCATGTACGGCGACCTGCAAGGTATTGCAGGCAAGGCCCTGCAGGAGATCGAAGCGCTTTCACTGCCTGCGCTCGAGGCGCCGGAGTACGACAACGAGTGACTTTAGTGGAATGCAATTTTGCGCCACACGACTGTAATCAGGTCGACGTCAAAGCACATTCAGAAGGGGTTCCAGGTCGGCTTCGATGCAAAGCGGATGTAGCCGACGCTGGCGCCCAGCCGGAAGCCATATCCCGTGCGGATCGGCGCCATGATGATTTCCTCGTTATTGAGGAATGTAATGCCTGCGCCACCGATGAAATACGCTGCACCGTCTATGCCTGAGAAGCCACGGTAGATGTCGCGCGCCTCACGCATTCCATAGATCAGGAAGAGCGTCTGCGAGCCGGCAGCACCGAAGTCGTAACCGACAGAGGGTCCATGCCAGTAGACCTTCGCGACCGACTTGCCCTTCATGTAGAGCTTGCCGTTGCCATAGCGCACGCCTGCAATGAAGGCGCCGCCGCCCTCCTCGCCGATGACGTAGGCTGTCGGCCGGCCGTACTTGGAGAAAGCGTGCTCGATCACGCTCGCGACGCTTGCCGACCAGTTGGGCAGGCCGCCGCGCGCGGCGCTGTTGATCTCGTCGATGGAATAGGTCTCGCCGACAGGCTTGGCTGCGCCGGACTTCATTGATGGCGGAACGGCCGCGACGGACGGTGCGATGGCGGCAACCCGGCGCGGCTGGGGCAGCGGTGGAATGACGGCGACCGGCGGATCGGTCGGTTGCGGTGTCGTCGTTACGCTCCATTGGCCGAGAGGCGCCTCTGCTGGCGCAGGTGGTACGAGAGGGGCGGCCCAGGGGGCAGTCCAAGGTGCCGCGGCCATGGCGCTCGCGGTTTCGGGTGCACGGGCTTCGAAGGTCGGCCGCGAGACGTCGATCGGCTGGACCGCCGATGGGAGTCTCGTTGTCGCGCTGAGCGATGGTGTCCTGGTGGCTGCGGCGTCGGGTCCTTTGGACAAACGCTCACCCGACGGCAACGCGAGGGCTGCCTCGATGCGCCGGAGGATGAGGTCGCTCTTCTGGCGAACGGTGACGCTGAGTGCCGATGCCGTCGCGCGCAGCTCTGCCAGCTTCGAGCAGTCGCCGGGTCGCTGTGCCCCTTCCTCGGAGAGCCGATCCATGGCCGCCAGAAGCTGGGCCGCCTTATGATCGAGCGCCTCGGTCTCGGGGTCCGCCAGCATCTCCCGCGCCCGGTCCGCCTCCTCCTCGTCGCGCCAGCCGTGACGCGCCTTGAGCTGACGTATGCCCGCCTGGATGCGAGGCTGCGTCTCGCTGCTGTGCCGGCGCAGGACTGCCGCCGCATCGTCCACCGCCTTGGAGAAAGTTTCCCGGCCGCAGCTTTGCGCCTGCTGCGCAACGGCGCTGCCCGCGAAGGCCGCAATCGCTACAATGGCAGTCAGCACACGTATGAGCATTGCTCGCGAACCTCGAAAGGAGCGTCGCTTAGGAGTCTAATATGGTTTACGCCAAAGTCAGGCGTAGTTGCTGCCGTCCGGCCCGTCAAACTGCATGGGCGCGCGCGAGGGTTGCGCAAACGACACAGATCGGGCCGCGAGGGCGGCGACCGACAGTTCGGATGATGCCTGAAGATGGATAACTAACGCTTTGGAATGGAATGAGTAAGCTCCCGGCCTTCGGCGCGACGGGGATGACGGCTCGGCTCGGCTTCATGGTCCGGATGCCTCTTGCCACGGTGGGCTCGATCTGCCACGGGACACGCAGTTGTCCACATGAGACCGGGCCGCTCATGCGGTGCGGAAGACCCGAGAGCTTTTGACGCAATCGGCTTAACGGCGATCAGCGGACGCCTTTTGGTGCGGTGTGCGCACCGTACACGAACGGAGTAAGGAGCTAAGCATGTACAGCGGGGTGATGTTCGTGCTCGCCGTGGCGGCTTTCGCCTGGGGTGTATCGCTCGCATCATACCGCTGGGTTGCGCTTCAGAATGCCTGGCCGCTGGGGGCGTGGCATGCCGAGCGGCCCATGGTGCCGTGCCTGATCGGTCTTGGCGCGATTGTCGTCGCGCTCGTCGCCGGCGTGTGGATGGGCGGCGCGACCATAGTGCCGGTGATTTTGCTCGGCCTAGCCGGAGCGGTCGTCTGGACCGCGCAGCTCAAGGTCGCCGCGCAGAGCGCCCTCGTCCTTGCACCGGTGGCCGCGGTGCTCCTGCTTGCCGGCTGGCTCTTCGGCGGCTGAGATCGTCGCGCCCGCCGCGGCGGTGTGACCGTTGCCCTCGGCGCGCCGGCATGGCATCACCGTGGCGCGTCGCACCAACCGACTGAGCGAGCAGGAATCCCAATGGCCGTCCGCAGACTGCATCCCGATCAGCCGGCATCGTTCGATTTCACGCCCGAGAACCTCGCCTGGGCCGAGAGCGTGATCAGCCACTACCCGGTGGGCAAGCAGGCTTCGGCGGTGATCCCGTTGCTGTGGCGGGCGCAGGAGCAGCACGACAACTGGCTGCCGGAGCCGGCCATCCGCTATGTCGCAGACATGCTCGGCATGGCTTACATCCGTGTCTACGAGATCGCGACCTTCTACACGATGTTTCAGCTCTCGCCGGTGGGCAGGAAAGCCCACGTCCAGGTGTGCGGGACGACGCCGTGCATGCTGCGCGGCTCGGAGGCGCTGAAGGAGGTCTGCCGGCGGCGCATCCACCACGATCCGCATCATCTCTCGGCGGACGGCAATTTCTCCTGGGAGGAGGTCGAGTGCCTCGGGAGCTGCGCCAACGCGCCCATGGTGCAGATCTTCAAGGATACATACGAGGATCTGACGCCCGAGCTTTTCGAGAAGGTGCTCGACGGTTTTGCATCGGGCAAGCCGCCCAAGCCCGGTTCGCAGATCGGCCGGCAGGCATCGGCGCCCATCGGCGGACCGACCACGCTCAAAGAGAAGGTGTGAACGCGGGGCGCTTCGGCGCCCCAAGTTTTTCGCGGTAAGCATGGCCGAGCGAAAAGCAGACGGAAGCGCCGGCGATGCCGACTACAGCACGATTGGCCGCGACTATGCGAGCTACCGCCAGCCCGAGGCGGCCATTGCCGGCCTCATCGTCCGCGCGCTTGGCCCGGCGCAGTCGATCCTGAATATCGGCGCCGGCGCTGGCTCCTACGAGCCGACAGATCGGGATGTGACGGCCGTCGAGCCCTCCGCCTCCATGCGCGCGCAGCGTCCTGCCCATCTTGCGCGGGCGATTGATGCCGTTGCCGAAAGTCTTCCGTTTCCGGACCACCATTTCGATGCGGCAATGACGACGTTCTCGGTGCACCAGTGGACGCGCTTGGAGGATGGGCTCCGCGAAATGCGGCGCGTAACACGAGGCCCAGCGATCATCCTTTCCTGTGATCCCAATCTCGTGCAGCGCTTCTGGCTCAACGACTACGCACCGGGCGTACTCGCGGCCGAGGCGCGGCGCTATCCAGCGATCGAGCGCGTGTCGGCTGTCCTCGGCGGCACGGCCGAGGTTCTGCCGGTGCCCATTCCGCTCATGTGCCGCGATGGTTTCAACGAGGCCTACTACGGCCGACCCGAGCTGCTGCTGGAGCCGGCGGCGCGCCTTGCCTGCTCGGCGTGGAGCTTCGTGAGCGAGGAGACGGCTGCGGCTTACGTGGAGCACCTGCGCCGCGATCTCGAAAGCGGCGCCTGGGACCGTAAACACGGACATCTGCGCACCGCGCCCACCTACGATGGTTCTCTGCGGCTGCTCGTGGCGCGGTCGCAACAAGCACGTACCAGCACCGCGTGATCAACGGTGTCCGGTTCTGGCCAATGCCAGCATCCCCATGAGTCAGCCCGCGCGCTCAACGTTCGATACGCGCGACAGCTCGACCCTCTTCCTCGGAGATCCGAACGGCGAAGTCGTATCGGTCGATGTCCAAAGCAATCTCAAGATCGCCGGGATGAAGGTGCGGTTTGGATGGATCGTGGAAATCCGCGATTCGAGGTCCAGCAAGGATGACGTCGCGAATTCCGGAAGTATTGCCCGGCCGGCCTTGAAGCAGGTTGCGCAAATGGATTGCGCACAACTCATCTTCATCGGCTCGCGTGACGCCTTCGTTTCCCATGGCGACCAAAGTGGCCTGCTGCGGGAGATGTTGGAGTATGGAGCGGACCGTCGCCGTGGCGGTGACAAGTGAGCCGGCGTAGAGCCGATCAGCCTGTCTCGCCAGCACTATTCCCTGAGTGCCGGCGCTTGTCCGCTGGATGATTGTCATTCCATCGACGTGAGCTTGCGAGGCCTCGAATGGGGAGTTGCCAAGATCAAAACCGGGTGGAGCGCGGCCCCGAACCTCGCCCATGCAGAGTTGGCCGACGCCAGCGCTCCGCAACGCCAGCGCTTCCTCGACGCTGCTTACCACGACGATCTTTTCTGCTCCGCGCGCAAGCGCCACGGCGGTAGCTGTGAATGCCCGGAAAACGTCGATTATGACGACGGATCCAGTCGCGTGCTCAGCACCGGCTAGCAAGCTGTCGATGCGAACTTCCATCGTCGCGTTCCCTCGCAGAGGGTTTTGGAGCCGAACTCCAGCCGCTCGAATCCGGTGGGCTGCTGGACTACATGCTATAGTTCAGCAGCCCGCGGCCTCTTACTCTGCGCTGTCGTTATAGCCGCCGCGGGCATAGCACGACGAAGTGGTTGCGAAGCACCTCTTCCCAGCAGCCCGCGGCAAGAAAAATCAAGGCAACAGGATGATCGAGCCCGTCGTCTTGCGGCCTTCGAGGTCGTCGTGCGCCTTCGCGGCATCTTTCAGCGCGTACTTGTGATTGACGTTGATCTTCACGGCGCCCGACGCCACGACGTCGAAAAGATCCTTCGCCGTCGCGACGAGATCAGCGCGTGTCGCCGTGTAGGTGTTGAGGGTCGGCCGGGTCATGTAGAGCGAGCCCTTCGCCGCAAGAATGCCGGCGTTGAAAGCATCGATCGGACCGGAGGCATTGCCGAAGGTCACGAACAGGCCGAGCGGCTTCAGGCAGTCGAGCGAGGCCGGGAACGTGTCCTTGCCGATCGAGTCGTAGACGACATCGCACTTCTTGCCGCCGGTGATCTGATTGACGCGCTCGACGAAGTTCTCGGTCTTGTAGTTGATCATGTGCGTGGCGCCGGCCGCCTTGGCGAGCGCACACTTTTCCTCCGAGCTTGCCGTACCGATGATCGTCGCGCCCAGGTGCTTCGCCCACTGGCAGGCAATGAGGCCGATGCCGCCCGCTGCGGCGTGCATGAGCAGCGTCGTGTCAGGACCAACCTTGTAGGTCCGGCGCAGGAGGTACTGCACGGTCATGCCTTGCAGCATCATGGCCGCGCCCGTCTCGTAGGAGATCGAGGCCGGAAGCTTGACGAGCTTGTCGGCCGGCGCGAGCCGCTCGTCGGCATAGGCACCGATCGCGCCCGCATAGGCGACGCGATCGCCGACCTTGAGATCCGTAACGCCGTCGCCGACGGCAGTCACTTCGCCGGCGCCCTCGTTGCCGGGCGTGAACGGCATAGATGCCTGTGGGTAGAGACCGGTGCGCTGATAAACGTCGATGAAGTTGACGCCGATCGCGTGCTGCTTCAGCTTGACTTGGCCGGTGCCCGGTGCGCCGACATCGACGGCTTCATAGCTGAGAGCATCGGAGCCGCCGTGCTTGTGTACTCGAATGGCGTGCGCCATGAAGTGCGTTCTCCCTGAATTTGATGAGGTCTGGTGTTAGGGCATGTTGTCTGCCTGTTCAAAAACTTAACCCGAATTCTACTCCTCCGGTTACTGATTTGTGGTATTTCGGCGGCGGCTGGTGATCAGATGGCCGCATTTCTAAGGCTTCTATGACCCACGCATACTGCACACAAGAGGCCCCTCCATGACTGTGCGCCGCCCGACCGGGCGCATCCTGGCTCCAGCGTCGATTGCTGTCCTGGCGACGGCACTTGCTTCCTGCGCCGGCATATCCCTAGAGACCGCAGCGACGGAGCCGCCTCGGGCGGACTGCGTGGACGACAGCCCTCCATGCGTCGAGCAGCGCGGAGCCGCCCTCAAGCAGATGCTGGCCGATCCGAAGCGGGGCTGGGTGCGCGAGCCGGCCAGCGCGCATTCCTATGCGGCAGGCGTGCGTCTCTTTGCCTTCAGGAGCCGCAAGCGCGAGCTTTCGTGCGAGGAGCTGGCCCACGGCAAGCGCGAGGCCGACGCAGCACCGGCGGCATTGAACGGGCCGCACTCGGGTGGCCTTTCCCCGGCGCAGAAGTCGCGCGGCACCATGCTCGCGGCCGAGGTCTCGAAGGAGCTTGGCGCCGAGATGCGCCGGCGCGGCTGCCGCGTCAGGGCATGAACGTCTGCTGCGGTCGAGCAATCGCTTGAGCTTGAACTCACAGGACTGCTAAACGCTTGACGCTGTCCCCTCTCCCCGCTTGCGGGGAGAGGGTTAGGGTGAGGGGCGGCGACTTTCGCCAACGTCTGCAATTGCCGCCGCCCCTAACCCCAGCCCACTCCCCATGAAGGATGGGGAGAGGGGGAAACTGGGGGAGGCTGAATGGGACTGGAAGCTTATGCGGACGCCATCATCGCGTTCGTGAAGGAGCACAAGTCGTGGGCCGGTCCCATCGTGTTCGTGCTCGCATTTGGCGAGTCCCTGGCATTCATCTCGCTCATTCTGCCGTTCTGGGCGATCCTCGTGACGATCGGAACGCTTATCGGCGCGAGCGGCGGCCTCGACTTCTGGTTCATTCTGACGATGGCGGCCATCGGCGCAGCGCTCGGCGACTGGCTCTCCTATTGGCTCGGACACCACTACCACGAGCAGATCGCCCGCATGTGGCCGCTCAAGAACTATCCGGACCTCATTCCCAAGGGACATGCCTTCTTCGAAAAGTGGGGCGCATGGGCAATCGTTCTCGGTCGCTTCTCGGGGCCGCTGCGCGCCTCCGTGCCGCTCGTCGCGGGCATCGTCGAGATGCCGCGCCCGAAATTCCAGCTCGCCAACTGGAGCTCGGCCTTTCTCTGGGCATTCGTGCTGCTGATGTTCGGCGACGCCATGGGGCAGGGGCTTAACCAGCTCCGCCAGTCGCTCGGCGGCGGCTGAGAAAGCGCGGCAGGCCGTTCGACCTCTTGCGGCGCCGGGCGCGCTCCCTATAGTGCCGCCGCAAACGCCCTTGCGTTGAGGGGTTCCGTGAATATCCGCGCCCGAGAGGTCGAGCTGCCATGTCGTCTGCGCCCAAGTCCGTGAAGAAGGTCGTGCTCGCCTATTCGGGCGGCCTCGACACCTCGATCATCCTGAAGTGGCTGCAGGAAGAGTACGGCTGCGAGGTCGTCACGTTCCCGGCCGATCTCGGCCAGGGCGAGGAGCTGGGCCCGGCGCGCGAGAAGGCACTGATGCTCGGCATCAAGCCCGAGAACATCTACATCGAGGATCTGCGCGAGGAGTTCGTGCGCGACTTCGTGTTCCCGATGTTCCGCGCCAATGCCGTCTACGAGGGTGTGTACCTGCTCGGCACCTCGATAGCGCGGCCGCTGATAAGCCAGAAGCAGATCGAGATCGCGCGGAAGACGGGCGCCGATGCGGTGTGCCATGGCGCCACCGGCAAGGGCAACGATCAGGTCCGCTTCGAGCTTAGCTACTACGCGCTCGAGCCCGGCATCAAGATCATCGCACCCTGGCGCGAGTGGACATTCAAGAGCCGCACGGACCTGCTCGACTTCGCGCGCAGCCACCAGATCCCCATCGCCAAGGACAAGGAAGGCGAGGCACCCTTCTCCGTCGATGCGAATCTGCTGCACTCCTCGTCCGAAGGGAAGGTGCTGGAGGATCCCGCGCAGAAAGCGCCGGAGATGGTCTATCAACGCACAATCTCTCCCATGTCGGCGCCCGACAAGGTGACGACGATCAAGATCGGCTTCTCGAAGGGCGATGCGGTGTCGCTCAACGGCCAGAAGATGAGCCCGGCGACGCTGCTCAAGGCGCTCAACGATCTCGGCCGCGACAACGGTATCGGCCGCCTCGACCTTGTCGAGAACCGCTTCGTCGGCATGAAGTCGCGCGGCATCTACGAGACGCCGGGTGGAACCATTCTGCTCGCTGCGCATCGTGCCATGGAGAGCGTCACGCTCGACCGCGGCGCCGCGCATCTCAAGGATGATCTCATGCCGCGCTATGCGGAGCTGATCTACTACGGCTTCTGGTTCAGCCCCGAGCGCGAGATGCTGCAAGCCCTGATCGACAAGAGCCAGGAGCATGTCGAAGGCGAGGTGACACTCGAGCTCTACAAAGGCAATGTGATCGTCACCGGCCGCGAGAGCCCGAAGTCGCTCTATTCCTCGACGCTCGTCACCTTCGAGGACGACCAGGGTGCCTACGACCAGAAGGATGCCCAGGGCTTCATCAAGCTCAATGCGCTGCGCCTGCGTACGCTCGCGCAGCGCAATCGCGGACAGAAGCGCTGAGGCGTTTCAACCGTCGGGGGATACCCCATGACCGAGAAGGCACCGCCGGCCGGCATTCTCGAAACCGTCATGTACGCGGTCGACCTCGACGCGGCGGAAGCCTTCTACGCCGATGTGCTCGGCATGGTGCCCTTCTCGAAGCTTGCAGGGCGTCAGCTCTTCTATCGCTGCGGCGACCAGGTGCTGCTGATCTTCAATCCGCAGGCGACGGTCGTGCCGCCACCTGCTAACGCCAAGCTCCCCGTGCCGCCGCATGGCGCGACCGGCGAAGGGCATGTCTGCTTCCGCGCGAGCCTTGAAGAGATCGACGATTGGAAGAGCCGTCTCGAAGCGGTGGGTGTCGCCATCGAAGCGGACTTCGTATGGCCGAGCGGCGGGCGCTCGATTTATTTCCGCGATCCGGCCGGCAACTGCCTCGAGTTCGCTGAGCCGAAGATATGGGGCCTTACGTGACACGCAAACTCGAACGAGGCACGCGGCTCGTTGTCGCCAGCCACAACCCGGGAAAGATCCGCGAGATCAACGACCTCATCCGCCCCTATGGCATGAGCGCCGTCTCGGCAGGTGAGCTCGACATCAGCGAGCCCGAGGAAACGGAGACGACCTTCGCTGGGAATGCGCGCCTCAAGGCACTGCACAGCGCAAAGGCGAGCGGCCTGCCGGCGCTTTCGGACGACTCGGGGCTGGAAGTGGAGGCGCTTGGCGGCGCCCCGGGTGTTTACTCGGCGCGCTGGGCGGGTGCATCCAAGAATTTCAGCTACGCCATGCAGCGCGTCGAGCAGGAGCTGCAGGAGAAGTTCGCCCGCGATCCCGATGCGCGCCGCGCGAACTTCACCGCCGCGCTGTGCCTCGCCTGGCCTGATGGCGAGACGGAAGTCTTCGAGGGCAAGGTATTCGGCCATCTCGTCTGGCCGCCGCGCGGCGACAAGGGTTTCGGCTATGACCCGATGTTCCTGCCCGACGGCGAAGAGCTGACCTTCGGCGAGATGGAGGCGGATGCGAAGCACGCCATCAGCCACCGCGCGCGTGCCTTCGCGCTCTTCGTCGCCGCATGCCTGGACAAGCGTGATGGCTGACAGAGTATTCGCCACCCTAGAGCACAACTGTCGCCCTCCCCCTTATGGGGAACGGTTAGCGGTGGAGGAAGCCCTACCGACGATGTTCTGCGATTCCTCTCTCCCTTGCCCACTAAGCGGGAAGGGATTGCGTGGCGTAAGCCGCAGGCTTCAGGCTCATGACTAAGCCGCACTCGGATCCCGGCTTTGGCGTCTACGTCCATTGGCCCTTCTGCGCGTCCAAGTGCCCGTACTGCGACTTCAACAGCCACGTACGCATGGCCGGCATCGACGAGCCCCGCTTTGCCGCAGCCTTCGCGCGCGAGATCGCACACATGGCTGCGCGCGCGCCGGAGCGCACGGTCACGAGTATATTTCTCGGCGGCGGTACGCCCTCGCTCATGAAGCCTGAGACAGTCGGCGGCATCCTCGAGGCCATCGCTGCTGCTTGGCCCGTCGCGCGCGATGCTGAAATCACGCTCGAAGCGAATCCATCAAGCGTCGAGGCCGGGCGCTTCGCCGGCTATCGCGCCGCCGGCGTCAACCGGGTCTCGCTCGGGGTACAGGCCCTCAACGACGTGGACCTGAAGACGCTCGGCCGTCTGCACTCCGTCGCCGAGGCACGCCGCGCCATCGACATTGCCGCGCGCACGTTCGAGCGCTTCTCTTTCGATCTCATCTATGCGCGGCCTGCGCAGACGCCCGCAGCCTGGCGTGCCGAGCTGTCGGAAGCCCTGGCGATGATGCGCGATCATCTCTCGCTCTATCAGCTCACGATCGAGGAAGGCACGCCTTTCGCCGGCCTGCATCGCGCGGGGAAGCTCGCCGTGCCCGAGCCTGAGCTTGCCGACACGCTCTACGAGGTCACGCAGGAGCTGACCGAGGCCGCCGGCATCCCCGCCTACGAGATCTCTAACCACGCGCGCGCGAGTGCCGAGAGCCGGCACAATCTGACCTATTGGCGCTATGGCGACTATGCCGGCGTCGGTCCCGGCGCACACGGCCGCCTTGTTATTGACGGCGAGCGTCACGCGCTCATGTCCGAGCGCCAGCCGGAAGCCTGGGCGGACGCTGTCGAGCGGCAGGGGCACGGCGTGGTCGAGGACACGGCGCTCACCTCGGCTGAAGAGGCCGACGAGATGTTGCTCATGGGGCTGAGGCTCGCCG
>CAUJKI010000482.1 GCA_963205015.1 Pseudomonadota bacterium | reverse complement strand
GATCTGGACGTCCATGGCGTTCATGTCGGCCGCATCCTTGTTGCCACCTCATTCGAGCGCCTCTCCGAGGAGGCACGGCGCGTGCTGCGAGAGATCGAAAGTACGACAGACATCAGCATAGAATTCTTTGCGGAGCGGCTGGGGATGGCCGATACCCAGGAAAGGACGCTCCGCCGGCAGAAAGCACAGCTTTCGAGCGCTCCCGTATCTGACCACATCCGGATGCTGGCCATCGAAGAGGCCGAGTTCGCCCAGTCGCTCCGCCGGCGATTCTGGCGCTTCAAGCGGCTGATCGACGCGACGCTGGCGCTGGCTCTGATCATTGGGCTCTTGCCGTTGATCGTGCTGGTTGCGCTCATTGTTGCGCTCGACGTCGGCCCGCCTGTGCTTTTCGTTCAGCAGCGCCCCGGCCTGCGTGGCGCCCGCTTCAAACTCTACAAGTTCCGCACGATGGGGCCGTCACATGACCGGGCGGGCTTGAAGGTCTCCGACGAGAACCGCGTTTCGTGGGTCGGTGCGCTTCTGCGCCGGACGCGCCTCGATGAGCTGCCGCAGTTGTACAATATCCTCGGGGGCGACATGTCCTTTGTCGGCCCACGGCCGTTGGTGCAGAGCGAGCAGTCGAGGGACATCGTTGCGCGGCTCCTCGTGCGCCCTGGGCTCACGGGCTGGGCGCAGGTTCATGGCGGCAGGACAGTCTCGGTGGCCGACAAAGCGGCACTCGACCTGTGGTACGTGCGCCATGCGTCGTTCAAGCTTGATCTCAAGATACTGTTCGCGACCGTTCCCATGGTGTTGTTCGGCGAGCGCGTTGACGGGGATGTGGTCCGTCTCGCGTGGCGTGATCTCCACGGTCTCGGAGAGCGTGGCGAGGTGCGCAAGTGAGGCCTGACAGGGTGATCACGCGCGCGCCACGCCAGAGCCGCGACGAGGGCGATCGTCGCCCGCGGACTTCAGGCGCCGCGTGCGATGTGGCTGCGATGTGGTGGGTGGGAATTGAACCGGAGTTTGGCGCCGGGCACGGCATTGGGCTGCGGTGCGCGGCCGCGAAGGGTGCGCCCGGCGGCGCGGGGGGCTGCCTCGGGGCGGCGACCCCGCCGCCGCTGGCCAATACTGAAGGCAATAGAGCCTAGCGACGTTCGGCGGTGCGCCTTGCTGCGCCGGACACGCTTGCTGTTATTGCTCGTCGTTGCGTAAGTTCGGGGGTATGTTCACCCGAAGTGCGGTAGCTTTGCCTACCCGCTAACCCCAACAGATCTGGCAGTTGGAGATTAACTTTGCAGGCGCGTACGACCGCACGAGCAGATGGCAGTGGAAATCAATCGGTCTCGCGAAAGACAGTGCTGGTTACCGGCGGCGCTGGCTTTCTCGGCTCGCACCTCTGCGATCGACTGATCGCGGAGGGCCATGACGTCATCTGCCTCGACAATTTCTTCACCGGTGCCAAGCAGAACATCGATCACCTGCTCGCGCATCCTCGCTTCGAACTGATGCGCCACGACATCACGTTTCCGCTCTATGTCGAGGTGGACGAGATCTACAACCTCGCGTGTCCGGCCTCGCCGATCCACTACCAGCATGATCCCGTGCAGACGACGAAGACGAGCGTGCATGGCGCGATCAACATGCTCGGGCTCGCCAAGCGCCTCAAATGCCGGATCTTCCAGGCCTCGACATCCGAAGTCTACGGTGACCCTTCCGTTCATCCGCAAACCGAGGATTACTGGGGCAACGTCAATCCGGTCGGTCCCCGTTCCTGCTATGATGAAGGCAAGCGCTGCGCGGAAACGCTGTTCTTCGACTACCATCGCCAGCACCGGCTGGAGATCAAGGTCGCGCGGATCTTCAACACCTACGGGCCGCGCATGCATCCCAATGACGGGCGCGTAGTTTCCAATTTCATTGTCCAGGCGCTCAAAGGTGAGCCGATTACGATCTACGGCGACGGCAGCCAGACCCGATCGTTCTGCTACGTTGACGATCTGATCGAAGGCTTCGTGCGGCTCATGGGGAGTTCCGCCGAGGTCACTGGACCCGTCAACCTCGGCAATCCGGGCGAGTTCACCATCCGCGAGCTGGCCGAGCTCACGATCGAAATGATCGGCTCGAAGTCGAAGCTGACATTCCAGTCTCTCCCGCAGGACGACCCGAAGCAACGCCGTCCGGACATCTCGCGCGCCGAGGCGCAGCTCGGCTGGCAGCCGACCGTGCCGCTCCGCGAGGGATTGCGCCAGACGATCGCCTACTTCGATGGACTCCTCTCATCGGATCGGCCGGAGAGGGGCACTGGTGTGGGGGCGGCGCGCGCCTAGCATCCGGGTGCGCACTTTCTGACATGTGCGGTATCAACGGCATCTTTGCCTTTCACTACGCGTCGAATCCTGTCGATCGTGGGGAGCTGATCCGCACGCGCGACCACATGGCTGTGCGCGGACCCGATGGCGCGGGGGCCTGGCTCTCCGAGGATGGCCGCGTGGCGCTCGGGCACCGTCGCCTGTCGATCATCGATCTGACCGATGCAGGTGCCCAGCCGATGGCGAGTGCCGACGGCCGCCTGGTCGTGACGTTCAACGGCGAGATCTACAACTTTCGTGCCTTGCGCGAAGCCCTCGAAACCAAGGGCCATGTCTTCGCCAGTCACTCCGATACGGAAGTCTTGCTCCATCTCTACGCAAGCAAGGGCGAAGCGATGGTCCATGATCTGAGGGGCATGTTCACCTTCGCGATCTGGGACAGCGTGCGACAGGTGCTGTTCCTGGCGCGCGATCCCTATGGCATCAAGCCGCTCTACTATGCTGACGACGGCTGGACGTTCCGCTTTGCGTCGCAGGTGAAGGCACTCCTCGCCGGTGGCGGGATTTCACGTGACCCCGATCCTGCCGGTCAGACCGGGTTCTATCTCTGGGGAAGCGTCCCGGAGCCGTTCACGACATATGAGGCCATCCGCGCGCTGCCGGCCGGTTGCACGCTCGTCGTCGATCGCATCGGCGCGCATGAGCCGCGGCGCTATCATTCCATTGCCGACGTCTACCGCGATGCCGATGCGCGTGCGCACCAGCAGGGCCGACGTAGCGCCGAGGACGTCCGTGCAGATGTTCGCGCTGCCCTCGTCGACAGCGTGCGGCACCATATGGTTGCCGATGTTCCGGTTGGTGCGTTCCTCTCGGCGGGCATCGATTCCGGGGCGCTCGTCGGTCTTATGCGCGATGCCGGCCAGCAGGATGTTCAGACGGTGACACTCGCCTTCGAGGAGTTTCGCGGGAGATCCGAGGATGAGGCGCCGCTCGCGGCGAGCGTGGCGCGGACCTATGGCACGCGGCATACGACGCGCGTCGTGACTGAGGGCGAGTTCCAATCCGATTTGCCGCGCATCCTCGAGGCAATGGACCAGCCGACGATCGACGGCATCAACACATGGTTCGTCGCCAAAGCTGCGCGCGAGCTCGGGTTGAAGGTTGCCATTTCGGGATTGGGGGGAGACGAGCTGTTCGGTGGCTATCCCTCGTTCCGCGATGTTCCGCGATGGGTGAGGTGGCTCGCGATACCCTCGCGCGTGCCGGGGCTCGGGCCGTTCGCGCGCCGGCTCGCGCAGCCTCTCGGGGCAGTGATGGGCTTCAACCCGAAAGCCATGGGCCTCTTGGAGTACGGGGGCAGGTATTCGGGTGCTTACCTCGTGCGCCGCGGTCTCTTCATGCCGTGGGAGCTGGGACAGCTGCTCGGTCCGGACGTCGCTCGCAGGGGACTGCGACGTCTCGCGCCGCTCGCGCGCGTCGAAGCCGAGCTTCCACCTCCATCGTCAAGCGCACACGCCAAGGTGGCCACACTCGAAGCTGCGCTCTACATGCGCAATCAGCTGCTGCGCGACACCGATTGGGCAAGCATGGCGCACGCGCTCGAGGTCCGTGTGCCGCTCGTCGACAGTGCTCTCTTGCAGGCCGTGGCTACTGCGCAAGGGGCGGCACCGGCGCATGTGAGCAAACGACTGTTGGCCGAGAGCCCACGTGAACCCTTGCCGGCAGCTGTCCGCGAGCGCGCCAAGACGGGCTTCACCACGCCCATTGCGCGCTGGATCAGCGATGCGCAATTGGGCGCGCAGGCGGGACGGCAGCGCCTCGGACCGAAGCGGGTGCACTGGTCTCGCCAGTGGGCCGAGTGTCTCGCGGCGAGCTGAGCGATGCAGGTTCTCGCCCTTCTCTCCGATGGCTTCGGCGCCGGCGGCGGCATTGCGCGCTACAATCAGGCGCTGATGACGGCTTTTGGCAAGTGCGGCAGCATTTCGGGTGTCACCATCCTGCCGCGGTTCGGCGTGCCGACGGCTCCCTTGCCGCAGGGCGTCGCGCAGCAATTCCCTGCGGCAGGCAAGCTCGTCTGGGCGGCGCGCGCCATCGCCTCGACAGCGCGAGAGAAGTTCGATCTCGTCTTCTGCGGGCATCTGAATGCAGTCCCTCTCGCTGCCGTGATTGCGAAGCTCAATCGTGTTCCGCTCTGGGTGCAGGTGCACGGCATCGAGGCCTGGGAGCCATGCGGCCGCATGGGGCGCGTAGGCCTCGAAGCCGCGACGATCGTCACGTCAGTGAGCCGATACACGCGCCAGCGCCTGCTCGCGTGGAGCGACATTCCGCCGGAGCGCGTGCGCGTGCTGCCGAATACGTTCACGGCTAACTTCGCGCCGCGCCGACGCAACACGGCGCTTGCTAAACGCCTCGGCCTCGGCGGCAGACGCATCATCCTTACGGTGGGGCGGCTTGCGTCCAGCGAACGCTACAAGGGCCACGATCGGATCATCGCAGTGCTGCCGATGGTATTGCAGCATGTGGCGGACGCCGCTTATCTGATCGTTGGCACCGGCGATGATCGCCCGCGTCTCGAACAGCTCGCTGCGGCGCACGGTCTTGCGAGTATCGTCAAGTTCGCCGGCGAAGTCCCAGAGGCCGAGCTTCCCGACCACATGGCGATCGCCGATCTCTTTGCCATGCCGAGCAAAGGCGAAGGTTTCGGTATCGTATTTCTGGAGGCTGCGGTCTCAGGCCTGCCCGTCATCGGCGGTAATGGTGACGGCAGCCGCGACGCGCTGGCCGATGGCATCATCGGCCGCGCAGTCGATCCCGATGACGGTGCCCAGCTCGCCGAGGCGATGGTCGCGGCCCTGCAAGGGCGCCAAGACACTCGACCGGATGCCGTCTCGCGCTTTGCCTTCGGAAATTTCTCGCGTCACGTCGATGAACTCGTTCGATCGCTTGCCCGCTGAGGAGGCACGCACCGGGGCCGTTGGGCCCGCGGGAGTGCAGTCGTCCGCGCTGCCGGGCACGACGCCGGAGCGGCTTCTCATCCTCGAGGCGGGGCGCGCGGAGCGCAATTATTGGCAGGATCTTTGGCACTATCGCGAGCTCTTCGCCATGCTTGCATGGCGCGACGTGTCGGTGCGCTACAAGCAGACCGTGATCGGGATTGCGTGGGCCATCGTGCGTCCGCTACTGACAATGGTCGTATTCACGATCATCTTCGGCAATCTCGCCAAGCTACCGAGCGACGGCGCGGTGCCATACCCGGTTCTTGTCTTCGCAGGAATGCTGCCGTGGTTCCTGTTCTCGAGCATTCTCTCCGACGCATCGAACAGCATTGTTACCAACTCGAACCTGATTGCCAAAGTCTACTTCCCCCGGCTCATCGTGCCATCAGCCGTCGCGGTCGTGGCGCTGGTCGATTTCGCGATCAACCTTGCGATCCTGGCGGCGATCATGGCGTGGTATGGCTTCATGCCGAACTGGCAGATCGTGTTCCTGCCGCTCTTCGTCGTGCTCGCGGTGCTCGCAAGCCTCGGACCGGCACTCTTCATCACGGCCCTCAATGTCAAGTACCGAGATTTCCGCTTCATCATCCCGTTCATTGTCCAGTTCGGGCTCTACGTTTCGCCCGTCGGCTTCTCGAGTGCCGTGGTGCCTGAGACATGGCGCTTCTGGTACAGCCTCAACCCCGTGGTCGGCGTCATCGACGGCTTCCGCTGGTGCCTGCTCGGCGGCGAGAGCCAGCTCTATATGCCGGGGTTTCTCGCGAGTCTTGCCGTTGTGGTGGCTGTGCTCTGGCTTGGTATCCGTCACTTCCGCAAGACCGAACGGACGTTTGCGGACCTGATCTGATGTCCGATGTCATTATCCGCGCCGATGGTCTCGGCAAATGCTACCTGATCGGGCACGAGAGCGAGCGCGAGCGCTATATCGCGCTCCGTGATGTGATCGCGCGCGGGGCACGGGACCTCGTCCGATCGGCCGGCGACATGATGCGCGGGCGCCAGCTCGTCGCGGGTAACGAGGTGGAGGAATTCTGGGCGCTCAAGGACATCAACTTCGAGATCAGGCGCGGTGACGTCGTCGGCATCATCGGGCGGAACGGCGCCGGTAAGTCGACGCTGCTGAAGATCTTGTCGCGGATCACCGAGCCGAGCACCGGGCGTGTCGAGATCCGCGGCCGCGTGGCGAGCCTGCTCGAGGTCGGCACCGGCTTTCACCCCGAGCTGACGGGCCGCGAGAACATCTTCCTCAATGGTGCCATCCTCGGCATGAGTCGGGCCGAGATCAGGTGGAAGTTCGACGAGATCGTCGCCTTTGCCGAGATCGAGAAGTTCCTGGATACGCCGGTGAAGCGTTATTCCTCGGGTATGTACGTGCGCCTTGCCTTTGCGGTCGCCGCGCATCTCGAGCCGGAGATCCTCATCGTGGACGAGGTTCTGGCGGTCGGTGATGCGGAATTCCAGAAGAAGTGCCTCGGCAAGATGAAGGACGTGGCCGGCGGCGGCCGCACGGTGCTGTTCGTCAGTCACAATATGGGCGCGGTGCAGCGCCTGTGTAATCAGGGCATATTTCTCGAAGACGGCGCGGTGAAGCTCCAATCTGGCAATATCGACACGTGTATTGCTGCGTATGCCGACACCCGCATGGGCCAGATATCGTCGGTGTGGGTGAATAGCGGAGATGAATACAAGAACAGTGTATTCATTCCGGGTTCACTTTCCTTGATTGGGAAGGATGGCGAGCCGCAGGCTCAGGCAATCTACGAGGAGGGATGCACAGTAGAGTTGAGCGGTACTCTGCTGGTCAAAGATAGTGACTTCGCTGTCGCCATATCCGTCTATAGAGCGGATGGGCAGCGACTGTTCTGGTCATCCGTCCACGATACCGCGACGGGGCAGCGAACGATCCCTCCCGGCAAACTCAGATTTCGCGTGCAGATACCGCCGCGCTTGCTCAATGAAGGGAATTACGAAATCGAGGCGGTCGCGTACCTCCACAATCGACGCTACGTCGTTGCGCCAGGCTCAGGACCGCGGATCTCATTCGACAACTCGCTGCACTACACGTCGCCTTACTGGGATAAATCTCGCGATGGCGTGATCGCTCCGTGCCTGCCATGGGCAGTGGAGCATCTAGAAGTGGAGCGAAGCAGTGCCCGAGGTTGATTTTCCTATGCCGCGAAACCGTATCAGTCGCAAAAAGCCGAGATAAAGTGCCGACAGTTCCCTTGGTGACGTCCATTCCGCCGTCAGTGACGCGCTTGGACAAGGATGGCGTCGATGTGGGCGCAGCCTACCAGGAGAAATGTATTCTATCGTGGGAGCACGCTTTCTTTAGCCCCTGCTCGGTTCACTCACTGCGTGAGAAGCCGCCGATCGGCGTGCCCATAGCCAGTGTCGATCGTGATGCCTCGCATGTTACGGGCCGGCCGCACGTCTACTTCGCTGACCTGCTCAAGGTGGGGTTGGAAAGGGCCCGTGGCGGGCCGTTTGCTTTGGCCAACGCTGATCTGATGTTCAAGCCGGAGCTCGGTGAAGTCGTGGCGCGGCTTCGTCCTGGGGAAATGATATTTAGTCGCCGAATTGATATTGATCGGATGGAGCAGGTCACGGGTGAAGTCTACCATTCTGGGTTCGACTTCTTCGCGATGCACTCAGTAGATGCTGAGAGTGTCGGCGACGCTGGGCTCGTGTTTGGCGCGCCGTGGTGGGATCACTATCTGCCGCTCGCGATGCATATGCGTGGGTGCAAGATGCGTTTGTTGCAGCCATCGGTGTTCCATCTTCTTCATGAGGAGCGCTGGAGCTGGCATGTTTGGGCATTACTGGGAGGGCGATTTGTTGCGGAGATCAGCCGCAGCGCAACCGATGCTATCTATGGGGCGGGCTTGAAGAATGCGCTGGCTGATTCTTCCTTTGAGGTTCGTCGAAACACGGCGCGGAGCATCTTGAAGAAGATCACGCAAGCGCCCGATAAGGGCGTGCAAAGGGCATTGCATCGTGTCTCCTTGCTGAACGTGCAGTTTTTGGACGAGTGCGCGCGCACGAATGTGCCCGAGAGCGGACAGGGTTCCATTCTTTTGCCGTGAACATGCGTTCCCCGACCCTCGCCGATCTCCCGCCGCCTTCGCCGGGCAAGACCGGCTGGCCGTGGACAGTCGAGACGCCGCCGCTTCCCGATGCGCGGCCCGACGGCACGCCTTGGCCGCGCATCTCGATCGTGACGCCGAGCTATAATCAGGGGCAGTTCATCGAGGAGACTATTCGCTCCGTCCTGCTTCAGGGGTATCCGGACGTCGAGTACATCATCATGGACGGCGGCTCGACGGACGACTCTGTTCGCATTATCGAAAAGTATGCGCCCTGGCTCGCGCATTGGCAGTCTAGGCGGGACAAAGGCCAGGCCGATGCGATCAACAAAGGCCTCTTCCGCAGCAGCGGTCTGTGGTTTCAGAACATCAACTCGGATGATGTGCTGCTGCCCGGCGCGCTCGGTGTGGTCGGCCGTGCACGTGCGGGGTGCGATCTGTGCTGCGGCAGCGTGATCGAGTTCTCCGACGATCACACCTATACGGTCGCGAATGCCGGGATCGATCCGGCTTCGCTCCTGCGCCGCATGTGGCGCAGCGATGAGGCGAGCTGGCACCAGCCGGGCGTGTTCATGAAGCGGGCAGCGATGATCAAGCTCGGCGGCTACCAGCCAGGGCTGCACTACACCTTCGATCTCCACCTCACCTGCCGATATGTCGAGCGGTATCCGACAATCGACTATCATGACGTGGCGCTCGTGCGGTTCCGCATCCACCCAGCGGCGAAATCGTCGGCCTGGACGAAGGTCTACGAAGAGGAGGCCATTCGCGCCCGCGAAATGCTCGCTGCGGAGCTGGCGTTCCCTCGCAACAGGCAGATTGCAGCACGAGAAGCGCAGCGGCGCAGACTGATGCAGGCCGTATCCAACGTTATGAAAGCCGGAGAGGACGTGCCGGCCGCAAGAAGAGCCTGGAGCACGGTTCGGAGATTTCCGGCCCTCGGCCTCGACAGGATGTTTCTCGGAAGCCTGCGCCGCAGGCCGATCCTTTGGCTGCGCGCGCTCGTCTCTGCCGACCGTCCCTGATGCGCATCGCATTCGTTTCTTACGAGTACGCAGGCGGCGTGAACGGCGGGGGTATCGGTACGTACGTGCGCAATGCTTCCGCGATGCTCGCGGCCCGCGGTCACCGAGTGGAGGTCTTCACATCGGGGAGCGCCCTCGAGAGTCGGGAAATCTCGAAGGGAATCGGGCTTCACACTGTGCCCGGAGATCGCGTGCGCTTTGCGGAGAACATATGTCGGGCGTTCGCGCGCCACCAGCAGAGCGAGCCGTTCGATGTCGTCGAGGGGGCGGAGTATGGTGTGGATGCTTCCGAGGTGTCGCGGGCGTTTCCAGATCTGCCTCTGGTAGTCAAGCTGCACGGGCCATCGTTCACCATCCAGGCGAGTAACGACAGCTACGTCGGCCTGAAGGCGCGTGGCCGATACTATCTTGGCGCGCTCCGCCGTGGGCGTTGGCCCGACAATCCCTGGCACTATAACCCGAGGCAGGACCGCGAGCGCACTCACGCGCTCGCCGCCGACGCGATCGTGGCAAACTCTGGTGCCACCGCAGAGCGCGTCGGACAGATCTGGGGCTTGCCGAAAGAGAGGGTCTCGGTTGTACCGCTCGCAGTTGTTGCGCCGCGTCCGTTGCTACGGATCGATCCGCAGAGCGGGTCAAAGCGCGTCTTGTTCGTTGGCAGGCTCGAGGTCCGAAAGGGTGTGCTGGAACTCGCCAACGCCATACCCTTGGTGGCTCGGCGCAGCTCCGATG
>CAUJKI010000481.1 GCA_963205015.1 Pseudomonadota bacterium | reverse complement strand
CGCGACCCTATGGCCGCTGCACGCCGATGATCTCGCCACCCGTCGCCTTGATCCGCGCAACCGCTTCCGCAAGCGGCTCGACGACCACACGCATATGATACGCGTTTGCGTGCAGCATGTGGCGCGCATCCGTCATGATGCCCACATGGCCGCGCCAGAAGATGAGATCACCACGGCGCAGGCCGCTGAGACCATCACCGATCCCGATCGCGGTCCCGATCTCGGCCATCAACATGTCGCTGTCACGTTGTGCAGCGATACCGGCGGCCTGCATCGCAACTTGCACGAGCCCCGAGCAGTCGAGCCCCGCGCGCGTGCGCCCACCCCAGAGATAGGGCGCACCGAGAAACTGCTCGGCAATGGCGACGAAATCGGCAGCGCAAGCATCGATCGGCACGAGATGCTGCATGGGCACGAACGCGCCGATCGCGAGCGCGGCAAATCCGCTCTCCTCGCGCTCAACGCTGAGACGGGCCCCCATGGGCAGATCGACGAGCGGCGGGGACTTGAGCTCCGGCCGCGCCAGAGCAGGCGTCGAGAGGGACGCGATACGATGCGTCGGTGCGCCGATCTCGCGTCCGATAGCGGCAGCCGGCGCATAGCCGACATAGTCATCCGCTTCGCTCTGCAGCCAGGCCCACCCCTCCTTCTCCTCGAAAACGCGCACGCGCTCGCCGAAGAGGAGCTGCGTCGTCAGTGCGGCCCCCGCATCGGGCGTCCCGAAGACCGGCGCGATCGCGACGCGCACCTGCCCGAACCAGCCGTCCACGAAATTCGCCGCTGCGACACGCCCCTGCAGGCGTGCATCCGCCAGATCCTGGCGGAAGGCATGGCGGCGCGGATCGAGCAGGGCCTCACTCATGTGCGTGCCTCAAGCTCCGGCAAGACGGCGCACGACCTCGAAGACAGCGCGTGCGGCTTGCGGCTCGCCACCCTTGGGACCCAGCGCGCGCTGCGCGGGTCGCCAGCCGTAGATGTCGAAATGGGCGAACGTGCCAGCCTTCTTCACGAAGCGCTTGAGGAAGATCGCCGCCACCACCGCGCCGGCAAATCCACCTTCGGCGACGTTGTTGATGTCGGCGACGTTGCTGTCGAGCCAGGATTCATAAGGCGTCGTCAGCGGCAGGCGCCAGACCGGATCGGCGACCGCGGCACCGGCCGCCGCGATCACACTTGCATGGCCTTCGTCGTCGCAGAAATAGGGCGGCAGGTCCGGACCGAGCGCAACGCGTGCCGCCCCCGTCAGCGTGGCGAACGTGAAAAGATGATCGGGCGCCTCCTCATCGGCCAGCGCCAGCGCATCGGCGAGCACGAGGCGGCCTTCGGCATCGGTATTGCCGATCTCGACGGTCGTGCCCGCCCGCGAGCGGATGACGTCGCTCGGACGGAAGGCGCTTCCCGAGATGGCGTTCTCCGCCGCCGGGATCAGGACGCGCAGGCGCACATCGAGACCCGCGCTCATGATCATGTGCGCGAGTGCCAGCGCGGCCGCGGCGCCGCCCATGTCCTTCTTCATGAGCAGCATCCCGCTCGCCGACTTGATGTCGAGACCGCCGGTGTCGAAGCAGATGCCCTTGCCGATCAGCGTAACCTTCAGCGCATCGGCGCGACCCCAGGTGAGGTCGATGAGGCGCGGCGCGCGCGTACTCGCCCGACCGACCGCATGAATGAGCGGGAAATTCTTCTCGACGAGATCGTCGCCGATCACGGCCTCGATGGTGGCATCGTGGCGCGCTCCGAGCGCGCGCACGGCAAGCTCGAGCTCGGCAGGCCCCATGTCGTTGGATGGCGTATTGATGAGATCGCGGCCGAGCCACACGCCCTCGACGGCGGCCATGGCCCTCGGTGCATCCGCCGTCTGCGGTATGACCAGCACAGGGCCCTTGCGCGTGCCGTTCGCCTTGTAGCGGCGGAAGGCGTAGGCGCCGAGGCCCCAGGCGATGGCGGCCATGGTCGGATCGCAGGCCGCGGGATCGCCAAGACGGTAGGTCCCGGCCGGCAGCACGGGCGGCAGTGTGCCGAGGTTCGCCGCGATAGTCACTGCGGGATTGGCGCCGTCGGGCGTGCCGATGCCGAGCACGACGCCCTCGATCGCACCCGCCGATCCGGGGAGGAGCACGTGCTTGCGGGCCGCGCCGTCGAAGCCATTGGCTTCGAGCCATGCCACATGCTCGGCAGGAAGATGCCCCAGCGCCTCCTTCCAGCCGTTCTGCGCGGCCAGCCAGATGGGCGCGCTCCCCGCCCCCCGGCCCGGCGCGATCAGCACCTCGTCCGGCCGCCGATCCGAAATCATCATGTGTTCCCTCGCCTCGCGTGCCGCTCCGGCCCTCTGTCCTCAGTCGAAAGATATGCGCTTCCCACGCCCGCGCTTCACCTCACCGCGCGCCTCCTTGGCCTTGAGGCGCCGCTCCCGCGAGGCGCGGGTCGGCTTGGTCGCGATGCGCGGCTTGGGTGGCGTCGCCGCCTCGCGGATCAACGCGGCGAGCCGCTCGCGCGCCTCGGCGCGGTTCATCTCCTGCGTGCGGAAGCGGTCGGCACGGATGACGATCACGCCGTCCTTGGTCAGGCGGCGGCCGGCGAGGCGCTCCAGACGGCGGCGCACGGGCGGGGCAAGGCTCGGACTGGCCCGCGCGTCGAACCTCAGCTCGACCGCGGTCGCGACCTTGTTGACGTTCTGGCCGCCTGGCCCTGAGGCGCGGATGAAGCTCTCGCTGAGCTCGCCTTCGGGAATGTGGATGCGAGCATCGACGCGCAAGCCTTCGTGCTGCCCCTCGCTCATCGCGCTCAGCCTTCAAGGGAATGGGTGGGCGTCGCTCAGCTCTCGCCTTTCACGACCGAGATGTCGGGCGCGTCCTCGTTCTTCATACCCTGGATATGATAGCCGGAATCGACGTGATGAATCTCGCCGGTCACCGCACGGCCAAGGTCGGACAGCAGATAGAGCGCCGAGCCGCCCACCTCCTCAATGGTCACGTTGCGCCTGAGCGCCGAGTTGTACTCGTTCCAGCGCAGGATGTAGCGGAAGTCAGCAATTCCGGAAGCCGCGAGAGTCTTGATCGGCCCTGCCGAGATGGCATTGACCCGGATGCCCTGTTTGCCGAGATCGGCCGCGAGATAGCGCACGCTCGCCTCGAGCGCGGCCTTGGCGACGCCCATGACGTTGTAATGTGGCATGACCTTCTCGGCGCCGTAATAGGTCAGCGTGAGCAGGGCACCCCCGTTCGTCATCAGCTTCTCGGCCCGTTGGGCAAGTGCCGTGAAAGAGTAGCAGGAGATCAGCATGGACTGGACGAAATTGCGCTCGCTCGTGTCGACATAACGCCCGTCCAGCTCGTTCTTGTCGGAGAAGGCGATGGCATGGACGAGGAAATCGAGCTGGTCCCACTTGGACTTGAGCGCATCGAATACGGCGTCCACGGAGGCATAGTCGGTCACGTCGCAGGGCAGGACGATGGAAGAGCCGACTTCGGCAGCCAGAGGCTCGACCCGCTTCTTGAGCGCGTCACCCTGATAGGTGAACGCGAGCTCCGCCCCTTCGGCCGCACACGCCTTCGAGATACCCCAGGCGATCGAGCGGCTGTTGGCGAGCCCCATAATGAGACCCTTCTTGCCGGCCATCAGCCCGCCGGCCGGCCGCGCCACATCGCCACCTGCAGTTGCCATCTCTCCGTTGCCCCCGAAAATGCCGCTTGTACATGGGCCTAGCCGGCAGCCCGAGCGGCCCCGGCCAAGTTTCGAGTGATCCTACACAAAAGCGCGCGCCGGTCCAGAGACCCCCGGCTCAGGCCGGGCGTGCGCCGGACCTTGCGGATCAATTCGCAGTGAGGGCGATCTGTTCCCTCGCCAAGCGCCGAAAGGTGTGCCTCAATCGCTCCCCGAACTCTCATCCCGCTACGGATCATCAGGAGACTGCTCATGAAGCTCTATTACGCGCCCGGCGTGTGCTCGCTCTCGCCCCATATCGTGCTCGAGGAGGCTGGGCTCCCATACACCCTGGTCAAGACCGACATCCGCGCCAAGACCATCGAAGGCGGAAGCGACTACCGGACGGTCAACCCGCTCGGCTATGTGCCAGCCCTGGCCCTCGACGACGGCACGCTCCTCACGGAAGGCCCCGCCATCGTCCAGTACATCGCCGACAAGGTACCGCAGAAGAAGCTCGCGCCGGCCAATGGGACGCTCGAACGGTACAAGATGCAGTCCTGGCTGAATTTCATCTCCAGCGAGGTCCACTATGGCTTCTCGCCGCTTTTCAATCCGCAGATGCCCGTTGGCGCCTAAGACATCGCCAAGGAGCGCCTCGCCAGCCGCTTCGTCTTCCTTGAGAACCACTTGGCGAAGAACGCCTATCTCATGGGCGACACCTTCACATGCCCCGATGCCTACTGCTTCACGGTCATGCGCTGGTCCAAACCCACGAAGATCGACCTCGCACCCTATCCGCACCTGCAGGCCTACATGACGAAGATCGAGGCCAGACCCGCCGTGCAGGCGGCCATGAAGGGCGAAGGGCTTATCTGAGGTCCGGTCACACGCCGGCGCGGGCGGCTTCCTGCGAGGCCGTCCGCTGCAGCGGATGTCAATCGGCTACTTCTTCTTGCTCTTGGCTTTGCTCCGCTGCGGCTTCGCGTCGTCGCTCGAGCCAAAGCCCGAAAAGAGCGAAGAGAGCGGCGCAGAGCTGCTCACGGCCGGATAGTCTTTGACGACACGCACGACGGTCCCTACGCCCGCGAGTGTCGCGAGATGGACGACGTGCTCGTTCATCATGCGGAAGCACCCCGATGACGACGCGCGGCCGATCGATCGCGCATTGTTGGTGCCGTGAATGCGATAGATGGTGCCGCCGAGGTAGAGCGCTTTCGCCCCGAGCGGATTGATGAGACCACCGGACACGGTGATAGGCAGCCCAGGCTGGCGCTTGTGCATCTCGGGTGGCGGCGTCCAGGATGGCCAGGATACAATCCGGCTGACCCGCTCGGTGCCCGTCCACTCGAAGCCTTCACGTCCAACGGAGATCGGGTAGGCATAGGCGCGCCTCCCGGGAAGCACATAGTAGAGCTTGCGCCCGCCCGTATCGACGATGATCGTCCCGGCCGGCTCATCCCGCTCCAGATAGACCACGGGCGGCTTCTCCGGCGCGATGTCCGGCTTCGCGCCGCCCTCCATGAACTTCGGGTACGGCATGGTGCTGTACTTGCGACGCTCGGCGCGCTCGGCCTCGAGCTGGCGCTCGCGCTTCTCGACGTCGCTCTGGAAGACGGGGCCGCTGCTCCCCCACTGCGCCTGCGCGCGCACCTGCGGCGGCGCCAGCGTCGCGGCTGCACCAGCGATGACGCAGAGCAATACCGCCCGAGAACACCTCATTGCATCCCCCGAATTCCATCTCATTCCGAGCGGTCCGCATGGCAGCGGCCCTGACCTCGCCACTCCCGCCTCGCCGCTCCATCGATTCCCGGCTATTTTTTGCGGGATTGAGCGCTCGCGACAAGCTCGAAATGGAATTTGCACCCGCAAACCGCGCCGCAGCGCGATCCTGGGAGCCGCGAGGCCACACTACGCCCCTCAGTGCTCGCGGAATGCCCGGACGAACGTGTCGGACAAGGGCTTCAGGATGTACTCGAGGAACGTGCGCTCATCCGTCTTGATGAAAACATCCGCCGGCATGCCCGGCGTCGGCCGGAAGTTCTCGATCTTGCTGCGCGCGGTGCGCTCATCGAGCTGGACGCGCACCACGAAGGTGTCACGGCGTGGTGCTTCCTTCGCGCCGAAGGGCTCGCGCTGCGATACCGTATCCGCCGAGAGGTAGACGACCTTGCCTTCGATCATGGGTGTGAGGCGCTGGTTGAGCGCGCTCAGCCGGACCATGGCGCCGAGGCCTTCCTTCACGTGAACCACCTCATTCGGGTTCAGGCGGGCCTCGATGATCAGCTCGTCCTCGATGGGCAGCAGCTCGAGCACGACGGCGCCAGCAGCAACGACGCCGCCCTTCGTATTGTGCAACAAACGCACGACGATGCCCGTCACCGGTGCGCGGATCTCGATGCGATCCATGACGTCACGCGCTGCGCGGAGCTGCTCGTTGACATCGTCGAGCTCGGTCTCGGTAGCGCGCAGCTCCTCGAGCGACTTCTGCAGCGCCGCTGACTTCAAATGCGCGATCTGCTGCTCGGCGCGCGACACGCGCTCGCGTGCATCCGCCGCTCGCGCCTGCAGACTTGCGAGCTCACCGGAGAGCCCGGCTTCCGCGCGGCGAAGTGCCAGAATTTCCGTCCGCCGCACGAGCTCACGCTCGAGCAGCGTGGTTTTGTCCTTGAGCTCCTGCGCGAAAAGCGCCATGCGCTCCTCGGTGGCTCTGGCCTGCGCCTGGTAGCCTGAAATGCTTTCGTGCAATCCGGCGATCTCGCGCCTGAGCACGGCTTCCTCATCGATGATCTTGGCGCGACGCGCCTTCAACTCGATGAGCTGGCGTGCATAGATCGCAGCAACCTCGCCGCTCTCGTCCGTCAAATCCGTATTTGCGGGCCGTGCGAAGTACGCCTCGCCCTTGGCTTCGGCCTCGAGGCGCGCCTTCAGGATGACGAGGCGGTGCTGGCGAAGCACGAGGCGGCGCAGCCGCGCCTCCGCTGCCGTCGGATCGAGCCGCAGCAGCGGCTGGCCCGCGTCCACAAGCTGGCCCTCGCGCACCAGGACGTCCCGGACGATGCCGCCCTCGAGGTGCTGCACCTGCTTGTTCTGACCCGTGGCTACGAACGAGCCGGAGACCACGACAGCGCCTTCGAGCGGCGCAACGGACGCCCACACGCTGAAGCCACCGAGGCAGAGCAGCAGAATGGCAACACCAATGCGGATCGGGCCGCGACTGTCGCTCGGCACGCCCTTGTGCCACTGGTCTATGCTGGGACAGTTGCTCATCCTCAAGCCTCCCGCCCCGCCATCACTCTGCTGCTTGAACCGGCATCGGCGCCGCGGCCGGGGGCGGCGCGCCCTTCGCCGCGTAGAGGCGGCGCAGCACCTCCTGCGGCGTACCGAACGCATCGGCACGGCCGGCACGCAGGATCAGCACCTTGTCGACGATATTGAGCAGCGCCGGGCGCTGCGTCACGACGACGACGGTGATCCCGCTCGCCTTGGCGCGCTGCATGGCTTCCGTCAGCGCCTGCTCGCCGATCGCATCGAGATTGGAGTTCGGCTCGTCGAGCACGACCAGGGCCGGATCGCCGAAGAAGGCGCGCGCGAGAGCGATACGCTGCTTCTGTCCACCGGAGAGCGGTGCGCCGCTGCGCTCGAGCACGGTCTCGTACCCGCTCGGCAGGTGGCAGATCATCTCGTGCACGCTGGTGAGCTGGGCAGCGCGATAGACCGTCTCGTCCGGCAGGTCGCCCCGCATCCGGCACACGTTCTCGCGGATGGTTCCGGGAAAGAGCTCCACTTCCTGCGGAAGATAGCCGGTGAACTCCCCGAACTGGCGGCGGTCCCAGTTGCGCAGCTCCGTCGCATCGAGCCGGATCTTTCCGGCCGTCGGATGGAGGCAGCCGACCAGCATCCGCGCCAGCGTGGACTTGCCCGAACCGGACGGCCCGACGATCGCCAGCGACTCGCCCGGCTGCAGCTCGAAGCTCACGCCGTTGAGCACCGGCTCCTTGGTGCCGGGCGGCAGATAGAGCAGCTTGTCCGCAACGAGATGCCCTTTGGGCTTCGGCAGCTTCAGGCGCGGCGGCTCGCTGCGCAAAGCCTGCACAGCCGCACACATGCGGCCATAGGCGGTCCAGGCCTGCAGCACGCTGCGCCATCCTTCGATCATGCCTTCGAGCGGCTGCAGCGCGCGCCCGGCGATGATGGACGCCGCGATCATCATGCCGCCCGTGAGATGGCCATGGAGGGCGAGATTGGCGCCCCAGCCGAGGATCGCAATCTGCGTGATGAGCCGCACGAAGCGCGACAGCCCGCTGATCCATACGCTGCGATCCTGCGCGTCCGACTGCGTCGTCAGCGCGGCGGCCTGCTCACGCCCCCACTGCGCGACACTCTCGTTCAGCATGCCCATGGCGTTCACGACCTGGGCATTGCGCGCGAGCGACTCCGCCTGCGCGTCAGCCTTGGCGCCATAGACGCCGGCCTGGCCAAGCGGGACTGACGTCGCACGCTGATTGAGGAGGGCGATGGCGATGAGCAGCAATCCCGCGATCAGGACGAGATAGCCGAGCTGCGGGTTGATCAGGAAGATCGCCGCGAAATACAGCGGCGCCATCGGTGCATCGAACAGCACCAGCATGATGGGACCGGAGAGAAAACTGCGGACCTGATGCAGATTGCGCAGCGGCTGGACATTGCCGCCGTCGCTTGCAGGCGCCTGCGTGATGATGCTGGCGATGATCGGGCCGCCGAGGATCGTCTCCATCCTGGTCGCGAGACGGCTCAAAACCTGCCGCCGCAAGGTGTCGAGCAGCGCCAGCACCGCAATCAGGCCGATGACGACCAGCGACAGCATGAGCAGCGTGTCGAGGCTGTGGCTCGTCAGCACACGATCGGAGATCTGGAACAGGTAGATCGGCATCGTCAGCATCAGAAGATTGACGAAAACCGAGAAGATGCCGACGGCAACGAGGTTGGTGCGAGCGATCTCGCGCCAGCGTACCAGCGGATCACCGCTCTCGTCGGCACGCTCCGCCGGATCACCTTCGGCGCCGCGACGGAACATGGATGAGTTGAGCCAGGCCGGCCAGCGAAGACCGGCGAAGGCCGCCGGTCGGCCCTCGCGATCTGCGGCCGCTGCACTGGCAAACTTCTCGCGCAGGCTTGCGATAGCCGACGCCGCCGAGCGCCCATAAGGCTCGGCGGCCGGCCCGGCACCGGCGTTGTGCTCCCCCCCGCCCGTCATCAGATCAGCCCTTCTCCCAAGCCGCGAATGCCGATCTCATGCTGCAGGCTGCCGATCAGCGACGGCAGATCGTTTCCGCTGTCTGTAACGTCATCGAGCAGGGAGCCGACCACTTCGGCGACGTTCCCGGCGAGTTCGCCAGCCGCCGCTGTATCGCCTGCGGGCGTGCCCTGCAGCGCGATGCCGAACTCGGTATAGGTCCCCGCCTGGAAGAGGTCATAACCCGAAGCTTTGGCATCAGCGGCGAACTCGAGCGAGCCGGAGCCGGCAACCACATCGGCCTCGCCTCTGACGCCGAAGAGGCCACCCAGCAAGCCACTATTGCCGATATCGAGCGGCAGGATCTCCAGCACCGGCTCCGCGACCGGTGCAAGAGGCTCCAGCACAGGCTGGACGAAGGGCTCGACGAGATCGGCGACGGGCGCCACAGCATTGACGACCGGATCGAGGATCGGCTCAGCCGCATCGACGACATTCATGATTGGTGACAGAACGGGCTCGACGGCGTCCAGAATTGGATCCGCAAGCGCCATGATCTCACCGGCGACACTGCCGATGGGCTCGATGATCTCACCGCCGATACCCTCAGCCAGGTTTGCGACGGGCGCCAGCAGCGGATCGGCTGTCGACTGCAATCCATCGACGACGTTATCGACGAGCGTACTGACCGGCGACAGAACATGCTCGAGCGTCGGCCCGAGCACACTTGCGAGATCCTCGACCGTCTCGACAACGGGGACGAGCGCCCCCTCCAGCGTATCGCCGAGGCCTTGGACTACATCGCCAACCGTATCGAGGAGAGGCGGAAGCCCGACGATCGGCGGCAAGTCGATGTCCGGGATCACGCCCGCAGAAGAGTCCGGTGGCAGAGTCGTACTGCCGCCATCCTCGCCAACGGCCTGCGCGTCCTCCGACGCTTCGGCGCTCTGCGCCATCGCCGCGCGAGCAGCAAGGCCGGCGTCGCTGGTCATATCCAGTTGCTCGATCCCGCCCACCTTGGCCGCAGCGTTGAGCGCATTGGCCTGTAGCTGCGCCGCGGCAACCGGAACCACCTCGGGCTGGGGCTCGCCCAAACTGACCGCGCCGAAGTCGGGCGTGCCGAGGGCGTTCGCGCCGTTGGAAGAATTGCCGGCGCTGTCGGGAGCATTCAAGTCAGCGGCGCTGCCCGCTTGTGCGGCGCCGGCAGCGAAGGCGTTGCCGACCGCCATCTGCGCGAGAAAGAACGACCACGTCAGAAAGCTCCACAGTCCTCGCTCGCGCTGAGGTCCCTGCATCGTTGCGCTGCTTTTGCCAGAGGGGGCATTCGCAGAAATCTGGCGGACGTGATCCTCGATCAGCATTGACTCTCCTCCCAACATTCCGGAGGACGACGGGGCAGATGCGTCGTCTCCTTGCGCGCCAATCCCCCCTTTCACAATGTTGCCGCGCGGTGCTGCCCCACCGCGCGGCGAACTCAGTTTATTTCTTTCAACCGTCGAGGCCGTCGCCGCCAAGAATGTCCAACACGGGGACATCGAACAGCGATGATGTCGTCGTCAGCAAATCGAGCGTCGAGCCAAGAGCGGAGGACAATCCGCCGACGAGCGGCACATTGCCGTCATAGACCTCACTGCCCGCCAGCACATCCAGGCCGCCGCTGTTCCCAATACCGAGCATGGCGGAGCTGAGCAGGCTGCCGACATCAGCAGTGCCGCCACTACCACCCAAAAGCCCGCCGATATCGAGAAGGCCACCGCCGCCGAGGCTGGTGCCACCGCTCAGCACACCGTCCTCGCCGAGCACTGGCACGTTGATTACGGCATCCGTCCCGCCATCGAGACTGACGAGCGGAAGGCCGCTCTCGCCACCACCGATCACGCCGCCAAGGCCGGTGCTGCCGCTCAGCACACCATCCTCGCCAAGGACAGGCACGTTGATCACGGCATCCGTCCCGCCATCGAGACTGACGAGCGGAAGGCCGCTCTCGCCACCATCGATCACGCTGCCGAGGCCCGTGCT
>CAUJKI010000480.1 GCA_963205015.1 Pseudomonadota bacterium | reverse complement strand
ACTTACGCGTTCGGCGACATCTGGGCGCGGCCGGGCCTTCCCCGCAAGATCCGCAGCATGCTCTGCATGGCCATGCTGACGGCCATGGGCAAACCGGCCGAGTTGCGTCTCCACGTCAACTCGGCGATCAACAATGGATGCACGGTCGAGGAAATTCAGGAGGTGCTCTACCAGACCGTCGCCTATTGCGGCATTCCGGCGACCATCGAGGCCTTCAAGGTGGCCGAGGAAGTGCTGGCGGAGCGCGGACTAACGAAGCCCAAAAGCTAACGCAGCAAGGGCTGGCGCAGAATGATCGGCCGGCGCACCGGGCGCCGGCCGCCATCTCAAGCCTAACCGACGATGCCTTCCTTGCGGGCCCAGTCGAGGCCGCGGTCGAGCGCCCGCGCCATGCGGTCGAACATCGTGTTGACCTGTTCCGCATTGATGACGAGCGGCGGGCAGAGCGCCAGCGTGTCGCCGGCGATCGGGCGCGAGATCAGCCCCTCCTCCTGGGCGAACACGTTCACCTTGGCACCCACGCCCTGGCGCGGATCGAACGACGCTTTGCTCCGCTTGTCCTTGACCAGCTCGATGCCGCCGATCAGGCCCACGCCCCGTGTCTCGCCGACGAGCGGATGCGCATCGAGCGCCTTGAGGCGCTTCATGAAGGTCGGCGCCACCTTGCGCACGTGGCCCACGATGTCGATGCGCTCGTAGATCTCGAGCGTTTTGACCGCGACCGCTGACGCCACCGGATGCCCCGAATAGGTGAAGCCGTGCGCGAACACGCCGAGCTTTTTGCTTTCATCAATCATCGCCTGATAGACGTGCTCGGGCACCGTTATGGCGCCAAGGGGCATATAGGCGGACGTGATCGCCTTGGCCATCGAGATGGTGTCGGGCTGCATCCCGAAGGTCTGCGTCCCGAACATGTTGCCGGTACGCGCGAAGCCGCAGATGACCTCGTCGGCGATGAAGGCGATGTCGTAGTGGCGCAGGATGGCCTGGACCTTCTCGAAGTAGGTCTTCGGCGGCACGATCACGCCGCCCGCGCCCATGACCGGCTCGGCGATGAAGGCGGCGATGGTCTCCGGGCCCTCGCGCTCGATGAGGGCCTCGAGCTTACCCGCGAGCCGCGAGGCGAACTCCTCCTCGCTCTCCCCGTCCTTGCCATAGCGATAGTAATGAGGCTTATCCGTGTGCAGGATGCGCGCGATCGGGAGATCGAAGTCGGCATGGAAGATCGGCAGTCCAGTCAGGCTGCCGGCAGCGATCGTCACGCCATGGTAGGCGTGCATACGCGAGATGATTTTCTTCTTCTGCGGCTTGCCGATCGCGTTGTTGTAGTACCATTGCAGCTTGATCTGCGAGTCATTGGCCTCGCTTCCCGAGCTGGTGAAGAACACCTTCGACGTCGGGCAGGGCGCGATCTCCTTGATCTTCTCGGCGAGCTGGACCGCCGGCTCGTGACTGCGCCCGCCGAACAGGTGCGTGAACGAGAGCTTGCGCATCTGGTCCGCCGCCGCCTCGACCAGCTCGGTGTTGCCGTAGCCGAGCCCCGTGCACCACAGTCCCGCGAGGCCCTCGATGTACTCTTTGCCCGCCGAATCGTAGACGTGGATGCCATCGGCGCGCTCGAGCATCATCGGGCCGGTGGTGCGGTGCGTTGCGAGGTTGGTTGCGGGGTGGAGGACGGTCTCCACGTCGCGAGCGGCAAAGTTGGTGAGCGTGGCCATTGCATCTATGTCCTGTTCTTGACGGGAAGCCCGACTATGAGTAGCGCGGACGAGAGGCCCGACCAAGCCAATTGGAAGCTGCGGCAGGCCACCCGCGCGCCCGGCCATGCTGCCCGGTCATTTGAGGACGATCTGCCAACGCCATGACACTGGCCGCCTCGATGCCCCGGACGAAGCTCGCGACCGCCGCGCGCCGCATTGCATTGGCAAGCGCCGTGCTGATCCTGATCGCGCTCGTTCTGCACCGTTTCGGCCGCATCGAGACCCCGCTCGGCATAGGCCTCGTCCTCACCGGCTTTGCGGGGGCGGGCATCGCCCTCACCATGGGACTTGCCGCGGCCGTGGTGATCTGGCGCCGGGGCCTGGCCGGCGCCTGGAGTGCCGCCGGAGGGATCGCCCTCAGCCTTGCGATTTTCGCATGGCCGGCGAGTGTGGCTCCCATCTACCTCAAGCTCCCTCCGCTCAACGACGTGACGACGGACACCGAGCACCCGCCGGAGTTCGCGACCCTCGCGCGCGATCGCCCGAAAGCCTCGAACGGCGTCGAGTATCGCGGCGGCACCTTTGCCGAGATGCAGGAGCAGCACTACCCGGAGATCCGCCCTCTGGTGCTCGATCGCGCCGCCGAGGAAGTCTACGAGGCCGTCAGCGAAGCCATCCGCCGCTTGCGATGGCGCGTGGTCGCGGAAGAACCCCCGCAGGCAGACGGCACGGCCGGCCACATCGAGGCCGAGGACCGCACGCTCATCCTCGGCTTCATCGATGACGTGATCGTGCGCGTCGAGAGCGATGGCGGCGCGACGCGCGTCGACGCCCGCTCGATGTCACGCTACGGCTCCCACGACTTCGGCCGCAACGCTCACCGCATCAAGGAGTTCTACACGGAGCTCCGGGCACGCCTCGATGCGACTGTGCCGACCGCCGCTGCCGTTGCTCGCGGGAAGGCCAAGGCCCGGGGCAGGAAAGTGCCGACTAAGGCACAGAAAGGCGTACCGGGTCGAGCACAGGTCCCTCGCAAATGAGCAATCCGCGCTCGACGAGGTGCTCGATGTGCGCCGCTACCGAAAGGGACGCGGCCTTGACGAGACGCGGGTCGATCCCGCGATAGATGACCGCGACGATCTCGGGGATCGTCGTCTGTCCGTTCTTCACGCATTCGAGGATGGACTGCTCGCGCATGCGCCGGTGCAGAACATAAGCCTTAACGAGGCGCTGTGGCTCGTAGACGCGCCCGCCGTGGCCGGGGAAGAAGATCTCGTCATCCCGCCGGAGCAGCCGCTCCATGGCTGCGAGATATGCGCTCATGCTGCCCTCGGGTGGCGCAACGACGCTCGTGTTCCAGCCCATGACATGATCGCCCGAGAAGAAGAGCCGTGTTCCATCGAGGGCGAAGCAGAGATGATCCGGTGCGTGGCCGGGCGTGTGCAGCGCCGTGAGCGCGAAGCCGCTGCCTTCCAGGCGATCGCCGTCCTTGAGCACGACATCGGGCCTGAAATCATTCTCGACGTACTCGCCGCCGGCCGGGCTCGCCCGCGTGCGCCCCGGCTTTGCGACCGTGCGGCCGAAACCGGCGGTTAGGGCACCCGTACGTTCCTGGAGCGCGGGCAGGCCGTCGACATGATCGTGGTGCGTATGGGTGACCACGATGTGCGTGAGCTTGCGCCCAGCGAGCGCCGCGAGAATAGCGTCCAGATGGGCCGCATCCGCGGGGCCTGGGTCGACGAGAAAGACGTCGCGGCCTTCACCGAGAATGTAGGTATTCGTGCCCTTGTAGGTGAACGGGCTCGGATTGTTCGCGACGATGCGCACGATCCCCGGAGCGAGCGTCTTCGCCTCGCCATAGGTGAACTCGATCTCTTTCCGGAACGGCAGCTCGTCGGCCATGCGGGGGTCCTGCGCTCAGATCATCGGCCTGCTGTCATAGCCGAGGGTGCCGGACTTGGCCATCCTGGCATTCAAGCGCTCAGCATCAGCGGCTCAGAGCTTGTTCAGCGGCACCTTCAGATAGCGCACGCCGTTGTCCTCGGGCTCGGGAAGATCGCCCGCGCGCATGTTCACCTGGATCGACGGGATGATCAACTTCGGCATGCCGAGCGTCTTGTCGCGTGCCTCGCGCATGGCGACGTACTCATCCTCGGTCACGCCGTCGCGCACGTGCACGTTGGACCTGCGCTGCTCTGCGACCGTCGTCTCCCAGGCGAACGCGTCACGTCCCGGGGCCTTGTAGTCGTGGCAAAGGAAGAGGCGCGTTTCGGGCGGCAGCGCCAGCACCTTACGGATGGAGCGATAGAGATCGCGCGCACTCCCACCGGGAAAGTCGGCGCGTGCCGTGCCGTAGTCCGGCATGAAGAGGGTATCGCCGATGAAGGCGGCATCGCCGAAGACGTAGGTCATGCAGGCTGGCGTATGGCCGGGCGTATGCATGGCATATCCGGTCATTTCGCCGATGCGGATGCGGTCGCCGTCCTTGAACAGCGCGTCGAACTGGCTGCCGTCGCGCTCGAATTCGGTGCCTGCGTTGAAGACCTTGCCGAACACGTCCTGCACGACCGTGATATTGGCGCCGATGGCGATCTTGCCGCCGAGCTTGTCCTTGAGGTAGGGCGCCGCCGAGAGATGATCGGCGTGGACATGCGTCTCGAGCAGCCACTGCACGTCGAGGCCGCGCTCTTTCACGAACGCAATGATCTCGTCGGCGGCCTTGGTTTCCGTTCGCCCAGCCGCGGCATCGAAGTCGAGCACGCTGTCGATGATGGCAGCGGCATTCGTGGCCGGGTCCTTGAGCACGTAGCTCGCCGTGTTGGTCGGCACGTCGAAGAACGAGAACACCTCTGGGTGGAGCATAGGAACCTCCGTTCCGTTCTCGCTGGAGCATTTCCTTCCATTTAGAAGCGGAGTGGCGAATATTCAATACTTCGAATGAACCGCTTTCCAGGTCCCGTTGACGCTCAGGCACGGTGGGTGCACTGTTCGATGAAAAATCGCGTTTCAGCGTGCGAGGAAGCCTTCGAGGAGCCCCCATGACCGTTGGCATTCTGGCCTATGGCGCCTACATCCCGCGCCTCAGACTCCAACGCCAGGCCATCGCCGCCGCCAATACCTGGTTCAATCCCGCCCTCAGAGGCCTCGCCAAGGGCGAGCGCGCCATCTGCAATTGGGACGAGGACACCGTCACCATGGCCGTCGAGGCGGCCCGCGACTGCCTCACCGGCATCGATCGCAAGAGCGTCCGGGGCCTGCAATTTGCCTCGACGTCTTTCCCCTTCCGCGACCGCCTCAATGCCGGCATCGTCGCCGAAGCCCTCGACATCGCCGATCATGTTGCCGCCTTGGATGTCACGGCGAGCCAGCGCGCGGCGACCTCGGCGCTCCTCAATGCGCTGATCGGTGGCGGGCCGACACTGCTCGTCGCCTCCGAGAAGCGCCGCGCCAAGACCGCAAGCCCCTACGAGATGACCACCGGCGATGGGGCCGCCGCTCTCCTCGTCGGCGAAGGACCCGCGATCGCACGCCTTGTCGGCTCGGCGAGCCGCACGGCTGATTTCGTCGATCACTACCGCACGGACGACCAGCCCTTCGACTACCAGTGGGAAGAGCGCTGGATCCGCGACGAAGGCTACATGAAGCTCGTGCCGCCGGTCATAGCCGAGGCACTTTCGCGCGCCGGCCTGCAGCCGGGCGACATTACGCACTTCATCATGCCCGGCACGCTGCCGCGCATTGCCGGCACGATCGCCAAGGCCGCGGGTCTCCCCGAGGCGAGCATCCGCGACAATCTCCAGGCCCAGCTCGGTGAGACGGGCGTCGCGCACCCGCTCATGCTGCTCGGCCACACGCTCGAACAGGCCAAGGCGGGCGACCGCATTCTCGTCGTCGGCTTCGGCCAGGGCGCAGATGCGATCATTCTCGAGGTGACGCCGGAGCTGGCGAAGCTCCCTGCGCGCCCGGGCGTCAAAGGTCATCTCGCGCGGCGCAAGGAAGAAGCATCGTACAACCGCTATCTCGCAATCAACGACCTCGTCGAGATCGAGCGCGGGATGCGCTCGGAGGTGGACAAGCAGACGCCACTCTCCTCGCTCTGGCGCAACCGTGCGCTGCTGACGAGCTTCCTCGGCGGTGAGTGCACGAAGTGCGGAACGCTCCAGATCCCGAAATCCAACATCTGCGTGAACCCGAACTGCAATGCCATGCATTCGCAGGTTCCGCACGCCTTCGCCGACAAGGCCGGACGCATCAACTCCTTTACTGCCGACCGCCTGACGTACTCACCCTCGCCGCCCGCCTGCTATGGCATGGTACAGTTCGAGGGCGGCGGACGCATGATGCTCGACTTCACGGACGTCGATGCCGACGCGCTCGAAGTGGGCCAGACCATGCGCATGATGTTCCGCATCAAGGACCACGACCCGCAGCGCGGCTTCACCCGCTATTTCTGGAAGGCCGCACCCGCCACCACCTCATCCAAGGAGAGCTGATCCATGGCCTCGGGCATCAAGGACAAGGTTGCGATCCTCGGCATGGGCTGCTCGAAGTTCGGCGAACGGTGGGACAAGGAAGCCGACGACCTCATGGTCGAGGCCTACGAGGAGGCGCTGGCCGACGCTGGCATCGAAACCAAGCAGATCAATGCCGCTTGGCTCTCAACCGCTATCGAGGATCAGCACGTCGGCAAGTCGGGCGTGCCGCTCGCGATCGCGCTACGCCTGCCATATATCCCCGTGACGCGCGTCGAGAACTACTGCGCCTCGGGCACCGAAGCCTTCCGCGGCGCCGTGTATGCCGTGGCCTCGGGCGCCGCCGACATTGCGCTCGCCATGGGCGTCGAGAAGCTGAAGGACACGGGTTACGGCGGCCTGCCGCAGCGCTCGCGCGGCGTGCTGAACTCCATGTCCTGGGCGAACTTCTCCGCGCCCGGCTCATTCGCGCAGCTCGCGGCCGCCTATCGGGCCAAGCATGGCACGTCGCCCGAAGAGCTCAAGCGCGCGATGGCGCAGATCTCCGTCAAGAGCCATGACAACGGCGCCAAGAATCCCAAGGCGCATCTCAGGAACAAGATCAACATCGACACGGTGCTCGGCGCTCCGACCGTCGCCGAGCCGCTCGGCCTCTACGACTGCTGCGGCGTCTCGGACGGTGCCGCCTGCGCGATCGTCACGACACCGGAGATCGCCAAGAGCCTCGGCAAGCACGACATCGTCTCGGTGAAGGCGCTCCAGCTCTCCGTTTCGAACGGGCAGGAAGCGAGCCACAATTCCTGGGACGGCAGCCACTTCGTGACGACGCGCACGGCCTCCAAGCGCGCCTATACCGAAGCCGGCATCGACGACCCGCGCAAGGAACTCTCGCTCATCGAGGTGCACGACTGCTTCTCGATCACCGAGCTGGTCACCATGGAGGACCTTTTCATCTCCAAGGAAGGCGAGGCAGTGAAGGACGTGCTCGACGGCTTCTATAATGCCGACGGCGGCGTGCCCTGCCAGATCGACGGCGGCCTCAAATGCTTCGGCCATCCGATCGGTGCCTCGGGCCTGCGGATGATCTACGAGATTTACCTGCAGATGCTTGGCCGCGCGGGGCCTCGCCAGCGTCAGGACGAGCCGCGCCTCGGCCTCACGCACAATCTGGGCGGCTTCCCGCACCAGAATGTGTGCTCGATCTCGATCATCGGCCGCTACGACGTGTAGGGGGCTTGGCGCCCGCTGTCGGTGGTTCCATGCCGGCTGCGGCCTTGCGCACGGCTTCGGCCGTAGCCTTGTCTGCCGGATAGAACGCCTCGATCGCAATTTCCGCGAGCGTGATATCGACAGGCGTACCGAACACCGTCGTCGTCGAGAAAAACGAGAGTACGCTATCCGGCGTCATTAGTTGCAGCGGCACGACCACATTGCCGAAGTCGCGCTTCGGCTGCGGCATCGCAATGGCCGTGCCGCGCGGCCGCGGATAGCTCTTCAGCTCTTCGAGCAACTCATTGAGCTTCGCGTCTGCCGAGGCATCCACCTGCTGCGTCAGGCGCGCAATGACGTGCGCCTTCCACTCAGCGTAGTTCGCGATGCGCGGCGCTATGCCATTGGGATGCAAGCTCAAGCGCAGGACATTCAGCGGCGGCTCGAGCAGTGCCGCATCGATGCCCGCGATGAGCGGACCGATCGCGGCGTTCGACGCAACAAGCGTCCAGTGGCGATCCACGGCGAGCGCGGGAAAGGGCTCATGTCCCTTGAGCACGACCTCGATGGCCTCGCGCTGCGCCGTCAGTGCCGGATCGTCGAGATTACGCTCCTGGTAGACGGGAGCGAACCCGGCAGCGACGAGCAGGATGTTGCGCTCGCGCAGCGGGATCGAGAGGCGCTCGGCCAGATGCAGGATCATTTCGCGGCTCGGCGCCGAGCGTCCGGACTCTACGAAGCTCAGATGGCGCTGCGAGACTTCGGCCTCCAGCGCCAGCTCGAGCTGGCTCATGCGGCGGCGCTGGCGCCACGTCCTGAGCAGGGTTCCGGCAGTGGGTTGTGTGTTCGGCATGTTCACAAACTAGCCGCAGGAAGGGGCGCAATCCAATTACCTCGCGCGTAATCGACCCGCAGCGCTGCTATCGCCATCTTCGGGGCATGGAGCCGAACGGAGGCTTCACCACAAAGCCCACGGAGAACAACCATGAGCCCGCAAATCACCACGATGCAGTCCAACAACACCATCCAGAACGTCCTTCTGCTCGATGCCGCGACGTGCGTCGTTGCCGGCGCTCTGATGGCCTTCGGATCGAACTTCGTCGCCAGCCTAACGAGCATTCCCGCGCCACTACTGTACTGGGCCGGACTGATCCTGTTCCCGGTTGCGGCGCTGATGATCTACGCCGGCCTGCAGGCATCGCCGTCGCGCCCGATCGTATGGCTGATCGTGCTCGGCAATATCGGCTGGGTGGCCGCGAGTCTCGGCGTGCTCGCATTCATCGCGCCGAACACGCTGGGGACCATCTTCATTCTCGCCCAGGCGGCCGCGGTCGCGGTCCTCGCGCTGCTGGAGCACAACGCACTCCAGCGTTCCGGCATTGCCGCAGCGTGAGTTTCGCACCCAGACGAGTTCAGGAGAGGCGGGCGACCGCCTCTCTCAGCGCGTCCGCGGTCACCGCATCGAACGCGACAAGCTTGACCGCAAGGCCGAGACGCGCACCCTCTGCGGCGCACACGGACACAGCCTCGCGGCACGCCTCCCGCAGCGGATAACCGTAAATGCCGGTGCTGATGGCAGGAAAGGCAATGCTGCGACAGGCGTTCTCCGCCGCCACCTCAAGCGCCGAAGCATAGGCGCCGCGCAGCAACTCGCTGGCCTTCTCCGGCCCATATTCGGCATAGACCGGCCCGACCGCGTGCACGATGAACTTGGCGGTTCCGATCCCGAAGGCCGGCGTGATCACGGCTTTGCCGGTCGCGCATCCGCCGATAGCACGGCACGCCGCCGTCAGCTCTGCCACACCAGCCGCGCGGAAGATCGCGCCACACACGCCGCCCCCCATGGCGAGCGCGCTGTTCGCGGCATTGACGATCGCATCGGCGGGAATGCGCGTGATGTCGCCCTGGACGACCTCGATCCGTGCCTTCGACATGCGCCAAGCCTCATATTGCTGCGGCCGTCACACGCTTTCGACCTCGATATGCGGCCACTTCTCGGCAAGGTCTTTTGCCCATTCCTCGAAGGGAGATGGAATAACCTCCCCATCGAAGTAGGGCTGCCGCACGCCTGCGAGATCGTAGAGGTGCACGCCATCCATGCTGTCACTCTGCGAGACGACGCGGATCCTGCTGATCTGCGAGGGATGAATGCGCCCCTCCTTGCCGCCGCTCGCACCGTAACGCGCCTGCCACCACACGAGTTCGCCCGTGGCGGGATCAAAGCGGCTGCCGCTGCGCGGATTCGCGACAAGATAAGCAGCACCGAGAAGTCCGAAGACGGCGCCCATCCATTTGGCGACCGGTACGAGCCAGGGCGCGCACTCCCGCCCCGAGGCGTCACAGTTCGTCGCCGGATCGACAACGGCGCTCGTATAAAGGAAGACCGCACCTATGAGCAGAAGCCCCCACCAGCGAATATCCCGGCGAGCAGAGTGTTCGTAGTCCTTCATGCCGAACCGCGGGCTTGGTGGTCAGGGCGGAAACGATAGCTCAGAGCCTCCAAGAAATCGTGAAACCCTGCGGGCCGCGACTTTCACCCCCAGGCGAGAGGCTTGCCTTCCATGCCGTCCGTCGGCAGGCCGAGGAACGTCAGGATCGTCGGCGCGATGTCGATGAGCGACGTGCGCTCCGTCTCCCGTGCGGGCTTACCGGCCGGGTGATCGACAATCAGGAAGGGCCGCGTCTCGTCCGGTCCCCAGCCGCCATGCTGGCCGAAACCCAGGCCCTTGAACTCGGAGCCGTTGTAAGCTGCCCAGCGCTGCCCCGAGACACCGAAGTCGTTCGGCTCCGGTGAGCGCGCGAGGCTGATGCCGACAACGAGCCCTCCTTCCGGAGCGATGCCAAGGCGCTCCAGTTCCGCACCCATCGCGATCTCGCCGACCCAGGAGGCAGACTTCAGCTTCGCAATCACCTCCGGCACGACCCGTTCGGCCTCGCCGATCGCATAGAGCAGCGCGGCCGTTCCCTGCGTGGCAAATGCAAGCTGGCCGCCTTCGCGCAGTGCACCGAAGCCGTTCTCGTCCAACCACGCCGTGACGTTCACTCCCTTCGTGATGGTCTCGTGCCCATGATCCGAGCCGACCAGCAGCAGGATGTCCTCGCCCTTGGCGCGCAGCGCATCGACAGTCGCGGCGACCTTGCCGACCAAGTCGTCGATCTGTCTGAGTGCCGCCATATGTGTCGGGGAGCCGATCGGTGCATTGTGCATGGTGAGATCGGGATCGCCGAACCACATGACCGAGATGGCGCGCGGCTTCTCGCGCAGCACCTCGTCGCAGAAGAGCCCGGCCATGGCGATGTCACCTTCGAGACCAGCCTTGACGGGCAAGGTCGGCACGGCCAGTCCGCCCGGCCCATTGGAACCGGCACGATGACGTACCTCACCATGCTCGTCGGGATCGAGAAAATACGCAGCACCCGGCGACACGTTCGAATAGGCGACGAAACCACCATGCTTTGCGACCCGCTCCGCCATGGTGGGCACGCGTAGCGTCCGCCCGAGGGCCTTGCGCATGTGCCCGCGAAAATCGGGCGGCCCGGCATCGCGTACGACAATGCGCCCATCCTCGAGGAGGCCCATGCGGTTACCGTGCAGGCCATGGCGAATGGGCCGGCAGCCCGTTGCGACGGCCGCGGCCGAGGCGCGCGTCACGGACGGAAAGATCGCGCGATGCTCGGCACAGCGCAGGCCGCGCGCTGAGAGGGCAGCGAGCACCGGCGTCCGCTCGGGGCTGATCCAGTCCGTGCAGAGGCCGTCGCAGTTGACGTAAACCGCTCGCTTCATCCCCGCTTCCTTTCACTTCTTCTTGTTGGCGACCCGCGCCTCGATCTGGCTGACCAGCTTGTCTCCAATGGGTGGATCGTTCGGTATGCCGAGCGTCTCTGTGAGACGCGCCAGCATGATGTAGAAGCCAGCGACAAGAATGAGCTCGACGATCTCGCGCTCGGAGAGGTACTCGTACGCAGACGCGAGCGAGGCCTCCGACGCGCCGACGTCCACGACGACCTCACGCGTGAGACGCAACGCCGCCTTCTCGGCCGCACTGAAGCAGGCGGCCTGATCGTCGCCTGCCTTCAGTGCATCGACCTGCGCCTGGGTTCCGCCGAGCGCCAGCACGACCGGCACATGCTGCACCCACTCGTACTCCCCGCCTTCAAGGTTCACCGCGTGCAGAATGACCAGCTCGCGCAGCAGCGGATCAAGCTTGAGCTTGCCGAGAAACGTGCCCCCGAGCTTCATTACCGGCTTCAGCGCGGTCTCGGCGTGCGCCAGCATGTTGAAGATGCCGACGGGCGCCGGCAGGCGCGCCAGCATCTCGCGAACCTCGGGCGACGCCTTGTCGAGGTCGGGAAAGGGAATGCGGGTCATTGTCGTCCTCGGCTTCGAAGGCGAGCGCGATCACGCCGGATCGAACTCCTGATCCTTCTTCGGGATGAGATCATAGGGGAGCGCGAAGCCGGGCATGGCCTTGAGCCGCTCGGACCACGCGAGCAGGTTCGGCCAGCGGGTGATGTCGAGTCCGCCCTCGGCCATGAACACCATGCGCCCCCAGCACGCGATGTCGGCGATCGTGCACTGTTCGCCCACGAGCCAGCTGCGGCCCTTGAGCCACTTGTCGATGAACGTGAGCGCCGCTTCGGCCTCGGGCCGGAAATAGGCCATGACCTCCGGGTGCACCTCGCGAAAGCGGCTGTAGTGGCGCACCTTGGCGACATTGCTGATCGCATCGGCTTCCCAGGCGCACCATTCGCGCGCCGTCCAGCGCTCCTGCTCGTTGGCGCCCTCGAAATGACCGGTCGTGCGCGCCAGGTAGTCCAGAATGATGTTCGAATTGACAATCGTGAGACCCTGATGCTCGAGCACCGGCACCTTGCCGTAGCGATTGCGTGCGAGGTGCGCCGGCTCGTTCTGCACGCCCTTCTTGAGATTGACCGTGCGGAAGGAGAACGGCAGCCGCGCGAGCGAGAGATAGAGCATAGGCTTGTAGCTCGAGCTCGACGTGAAGCTGCCGTAGATCGTGAGGCGTGATGGCATCAAAGCGCTTTCTCTTGCGGCCCGCCTCCGTTGACCGAGGCGTTGCCCACTTTCTCTTTGTTGTGCCCTGCTACTTCATCACGGGAATGGAGAACTCCGCACCCTCCTTGACGCCGGAAGGCCAGCGCTGCGTCACGGTCTTGGTGCGCGTGTAGAAGCGGATCGAGTCCGGCCCGTGCTGGTTGAGGTCGCCGAACGCGCTCTTCTTCCAACCGCCGAACGTGTAGTAGGCGAGCGGCACCGGGATCGGCACGTT
>CAUJKI010000479.1 GCA_963205015.1 Pseudomonadota bacterium | reverse complement strand
GGCTACCGGCTCGAGGTAGATCGCGTCGGGCACGATGCCGGCGCGCTCGAGCTCCTCGCGGACGAGAAAGCGATGGTCGTTGTTGCAGAGCAGGATCGGCGCCGCGAAGCCGTCGGATGGGGGCAGGCGCCGGAGGGTTGCCCCGAGAAAGCTCGGCTCGCCGTCATCGAAGAAGCTGATGAACTGCTTTGGGTACATGGCGCGCGAGAGGGGCCACAGCCGCGTACCGGAGCCCCCGGACAGAATGACTGGATAAAGTATCGCCACCGAAATCACCTCCACAGCCCGCCCGATCGGCAGGCATCGCGCGCCCCGGCCCCACGCAACGCCACCGCCCGGATCGGTCGAATATGCCCACTATGACCCGAAAAATGTAACAGCAAAAAGGGCGCGAGGTCGCGCCCTTCTGCCGTCCGAAATAAAGCCGCCGACCTACGAGAGGCTGGCGCAGAAGCGCTGGATCCGCTGGCAGGCATCCTCCAGCACGTCTAGCGAGCTCGCGTAGGAGATGCGGAAGAACGGGCTCAGCGCGAACGCCGCGCCGTGCACGGTCGCCGCACCGGTATCCTCGAGCAGGGCAGTCACGAAGTCCTCATCATTATTGATCTTCTTGCCTTTGGGCGTCGTCTTGCCGATCGCACCCTCGCAGCTCGGGTAGACGTAGAACGCGCCCTGCGGCGTTGCGCACTTGATGCCCTTGGCCTGGTTGAGCATCGAAACGACGAGGTCCCGGCGCTCGCGGAAGGCCGCATTGTTCTTCGGGATGAAGTCCTGCGGACCGGTGAGCGCCTCGATGCCCGCCCACTGCGTGATCGACGACGGGTTCGACGTCGACTGCGACTGCAGCTTGCGCATGGCATCGATCAGCGGCTTCGGACCGCCGCCGTAGCCGAGCCGCCAGCCTGTCATGCAATAGGCTTTCGAGAAGCCGTTGACCGTCAGCGTGCGCTCGTAGAGCGCCGGCTCGACCTGCGCCATGGTGTAGAACTTCAGATCGTCGAAGATCAGGTGCTCGTACATGTCGTCGGTCAGCAGCCACACGTGCGGATGGCGCATCAGCACGTCCGTGAGCGCCTTCAGCTCGTCGCGGGTGTAGGCTGCGCCGGTCGGATTGCACGGCGCATTGAACATGAACCACTTGGTATTCGGCGTGATGGCCCTGTCGAGCGCCTCCGGCTGGAGCTTGAAGCCGTCGGCGAGCGTGCAAAGGGCCTCGACCGGCTTGCCGCCGCCGAGGAGCACGATGTCGGCATAGGACACCCAGTAGGGCGCCGGAATGACGACCTCGTCGCCGGGATTGAGCGTGGCGAGCAGCGCGTTGTACAGTACCTGCTTTCCGCCCGTCCCGACCGAGATCTGGCTGCGGTTGTACTCGAGGCCGTTCTCGCGCTTGAACTTGCCGCAGATCGCCTCTTTGAGCTCGGGAAGACCATCGATGTCCGTATAGCGCGTTTTGTTCTCCCGCAGCGCGCGGATCGCGGCTTCCTTGATGTTCTCGGGCGTATTGAAGTCCGGCTCGCCCTGGCTGAGGACGATGATATCCTTACCCTCGGCGGCCAGCGCGCGCGCTTTGGCCGAGATCCCCATGGTCTGGGAGAGCTGGATCCGGTTCAAGCTGTCGGCAAAAAAGCCCATGGCAGGGGGTCTCTCGAGTTGTTTCGGGCACACCTGTTTCGGGGCAGGCCTCATGCCGGTCCCGAAAGGCGGCGCGGACACTAGGCGCCACGGTCCGGCGGCGCAAGCGGCGATTGGCCCGAACCAGGAAAAATGCGCTCGCCCGGCGCGTGCGAATTGCTTTTGACACCGTAAAAAGCACGTGGCAATGAGCAGGCCCGAAAAAACCCGAAGTTCCGCCCCTGAGGCGTGAGGCCATACCATGTCGATGAAAACCGAGCGCGGCACCAAGCGGACGTGCCAGAGCGCGTCCTGCGGTGCCCGATTCTACGATCTCAACCGCGATCCGATCACCTGCCCGATCTGCGGCACGATCTATGAGATGATGACCACGACTGCCGTGGGCGCCGTCGCTGCGGCGACGAGCGAGAAGGCGCGCCGTCCGGCAGCCAAGAAGCCCGAGTTCGAAGGGGCTGCACCGACCGACGCCCCCGATGTCGAGCCCGATGACACGCTGGCCGATATCGATACCGACGACGAGGCCATCACCGACGATGACGACGAGACCTTCCTCGAAGCCGAGGAGGAGGACGGCGGCGACGTCAGCGGCATTATCGGCGGTCCGGTGCCGGAGGGCGACGAGGAGCCCTGAGGCCGCGGGATACCGCGCCGGCTCTCCGGCGCGGCACCCGGCAAGCGGCGGGGCACCCAACTGGAGCTGAGACGGGGGTGAGTACGCGTGCGCCCTTCGAGATCGGCGGCCAGCAGGTGCCGGCGGGCACGCGTGCGCTCGTCGATCTGCCTGTCTCCAAACTTTCAAACCACACACCCGTCACACTCCCCGTGCACGTCGTCCACGGTCGCGAGAGCGGCCAGACCATGTTCGTGTCGGCTGCGGTGCACGGCGACGAGCTCAACGGCGTCGAGATCATCCGGCGTGTGCTGCGCTTCGTCGACCCGACACTCCTGCGCGGCACGCTGCTCTGCGTGCCGGTCGTGAATGCCTATGGCTTCATCGGCCGCTCGCGCTATCTCCCCGACCGGCGTGACCTCAACCGCTCCTTTCCCGGCTCGCCGACCGGATCGCTCGCCGCGCGCCTTGCCCACATCCTGCTCGGCGAGGTCATCCGGCGCTCGCACTTCGGCGTCGATCTCCACACGGCCGCGGTCCATCGCGTAAACCTGCCACAGATCCGAGCCGATTTTTTGGAGCGTCCCGGCTGCCGCGCGCTCGCCGAGGAATTCGGCGTGCAGGTGGTGCTCGCGTCGCCCGAACGCGACGGCTCGCTCAGAGCGGCGGCAACGGAGGCGGGCGTCGATGTGCTCGTCTACGAGGGCGGCGAGGGCCTGCGCTTCGACGAGTTCGCGATCAAGGCCGGCGTCGAGGGCATCGGCCGCATCATGGCGGCGCGCGGCCTCATCGAGCTGCCCGGCGGCGAGATCGAGCGCCCTGCGAAGGAGCTGCAGCGCGGTCCGGTATTTGCCAATGCCTCGAAGTGGGTGCGCGCACCGGATGGCGGCGTCTTCCGCAGCGCCCGGCGGATCGGCCAAGCCGTGAGCGAGGGCGATCTCCTCGGCTGCGTCGCCAATCCCTATGACGACAGCGAGATGGAGGTGCGCGCGCCCGTACGCGGCATCATCATCGGCGCGACGACGCTCCCGATCGTGAACATGGGCGATGCCCTGTTCCATATCGCCTGGGCCCGCGAACATCAGCGCCAGCACCAGAAGCCGCGCGCCGCGCGGCCGGCCGATGTGGCCGCCGAGCCGGTCATGGACGAGGATGAGATCATCTGAGGCCGCCTGTGGCGCGCCGGTATCACCGCTGTTCATTTTCAACAATTGATCCCCAGCAACCTTTGACCGGCCGATTGCCGAGTGCTCAAGTCCAGGCAGATAGTCCGCCAGCGCCCGCTCCGGTACCGAGTCGCGGGAAAACTCAGAACAAGTTGAGCGGTTTGGGAGATGGCTATGTTTCTCAGGTCATTGGCAGTGGGCGTGTGTCTAGCGCTGGCAGCATGCTCGTCGACGGAGATGGGCAGCGATGCCTTCGCGACGAGCGCAACAGGCACGGAGGGAGCTCCGCAGAAGAAAGCAGCGCAGCTCCCGCGGTGCGAGCAACCTCTCGGCACCGTCGCGCTGGTCGACAAGGAGATCCCGGCGCTGGAAGGGACAGGCCTCACGGCGCCGTCGTCGGTGCTGCGGCTCATGATCGCGCAGTCGAACTGCTTCCAGGTCGTCGACCGCAACGAAGCGCTCGAGCGGATCATGGCGGAGCAGCACGTCACCAAGAAAGGCAAGCGCCCGCAGCTCGCCAAGGCCGATTTCTTCCTGACGCCCGACGTGATCTCCAAGAACGAGAACGCCGGCGGCGTCGATGGCGGCATGGGCCGGCTGCTGCCGGGCTATGCCGGCATGATCGCCGGATCGGTCTCGATGAAGGTTCAGGAGGCGCAGGTCGCCATCTATCTGACCAGCGGCAAGACCGGCGTCCAGGTTGCCGCAGCGACCGGCAAGGCCTCGACGACCGATGCTGGCTTCGACTTCTCGCGCGCAAGCTGGGGCGGCGCGGGCGGCGGCGGCGCTTATGCCAACACCGAGATCGGCAAGACCATCTCGGCCGCCTTCTTCGATGCCTACACGAACCTCGTGAACCAGGTACGCGGACAGCCGCAGCTCGTCGCCAGGGCTCCGCAGGCAGCGCCGAAGGCGGCACGGCAGTAACGCCCTTCAAGCGACAAACAAGACGAGACGACAGAACGGGCCGCTAGCAAGCGGCCCGTTCGTATATGTAGAGCGTCGCGCGCGCCGTGTCGCGCGCGTCCGGCGAAATGGGCGTACGCGAAACCTCGCGCCACATGACCGGATCAAGCTCGGGAAAGAACGTATCGCCATCGGGACGCGCGTGGATGCGCGTCAGGTAGATGCGGCCGGCAAGCGGCAGCATGGCCGCAAAGATCTCGGCGCCCCCGATCACCATGATCTCGTCGACGCCGCGCGCCGCCGCTCTTTCGCGGGCGAAAGCAAGCGCATCCTCGATGCTGCCCGCACGCACGCCGCCGGCGGCATCGAAGCGGGCATTTCGCGTTGCGACGATGCTGTCCCGACCCTCGAGCGGCTTGCCGATCGCATCATAGGTCTTGCGGCCCATGATCACAGGCTTGCCCATGGTAAGGCGGCGGAACGTCCGCAGGTCCGATGGCACGCGCCACGGCATGGCGCCATTGCGGCCGATAACACCATTCTCCGCCACGGCAACCACAAACGAGATGGTGAGCTCAGTCCGACCACGCGCGCGGTTCTTCACGCCGCTGCTTGCGGTCGGTTGAGGCTGTTTGGATGGTTGCCTGGCGTCTGAAGTCAATGCCGCATTTCTTCTGAATGGAGACTTGCTCGATGGTCTCGAACTCGCCCTTGAGGCGCGCCAGCTCGGCGGAATTATGATCATTGCCGCCGACGAGGAATGCTGCTGGCCAAAATACCACGAGTGCGACGCCGGTAGCGATCGCGTCGTTCGTCGCCTTCTGATCCTGGATGCCAGAAACCTGAGCGACCCGAGCCGAAATGCGCTGCGCTTCCATCGACAGTTGGCCGCAATCGTAGTTGCTGTATTGCAAGGGAGATATGTATTGCGCACCAATCTTATCAGAACTCGACGCACATCCGACGCACCCAATCAATGTCGCGGCAGCAATGGCCGCTTTGCCAACTGTGATCATTATCGCCTCCAATATCCCACCGCGGCAATCGAGCACCAAGGATGATCACCGGCAACGGTCCGCGATCATGCTGCACTGCAAAGGCTGTTAACATGATACGGAATTGCCACAGCCACGAAGTTTCTTCACCGCATCGGCGCAGCTTACCGTGGTCGGGCAGGTGGCAAAGATGAAGCACGTCTCCGTCATCCAGCACACGCAGTCCGAATGGCTCGGGCAGATCGAGGATCATCTCGAGGGGCGGGGCGTCCGCTTCGGCTATTTCCGTCCCTTCACGACCGGCGGCGCCATCCCGCAGGCCTCGGTCGTCGGCGACGGCCTCATCCTGCTCGGCGGTGGCCCATGGGGTACATGCGCGCCCAGCCCCCTGCTGCCGACGCTCGACACCGAGGTGCGCCTCGCCCGCGCGTGCCTCATGCTCGGCAAGCCGGTTATCGGCATCGGCATCGGCAGCCAGATCCTCGCGCTCGCCGCGGACGGCAGCGCTGAGGCCGCGCCGCTCGCATTGTCCGTCGGAGAAGGGCGGCGCGTGCAGGATAGTGCGCTCGGGGGACTGCTGCCCGAGCGCTTCCCGAACGTGGTCTACATGCGCGACCGCCCGATCCCGCCGGACTATGCGACGGTTCTCGCCGTCGACGCGCACGCACGCCCGGTGCTCTTCCAGATCGGCGCCAATGCTTTTGGCTTTACCGGCCATCCCGGTATCCGCCGCGCCATGATCGAGGATCTCATCATGGAGTTCGACGAAGCCCCGCCCAATACGGCCGAGGCGCTGGCCCGGCTCTCTTCTCTCGGCATGGCCGTCGACGACGCGCTGGTGCCGATCATGGCCGGGCTCATCGCTGCGACGGGATGGATGACTGCGTAGGCCTCAGGCTGGGATCGCAGCGGCTTTGAAAGGTGGAAGTGCCTCGCAGCGCGCGGTAAGGCGCGCGACGTTCGGCGCCTTCTCCGCGAGCCCGAGATTTGGCCGAACGATCTGCGCGAACGTGAAGCCGACGGCGGTCGTAATGTCCGCCTGACTCATGCGCGCGGTGCCGGCCATCCAATCGTTCTCACCGAGCCCGGCGGCAATGGCGTCGAGATAGGTGAACCCCGCGACGACCTGCGCATCATTGTGTCGAACCCAGGGCTTGTGAACGAGCTCCGCCGGGCGGAAACGAAACTCGTAGGCCGACCACACGGCCTTGTCGACGGCGCCGAGCGCAACGGTCGTGAGCTTCAGGACGTGGCGGCGCTCGGGACCCCGCTCGGGAACGAGCCGCTTCTGCGGCCCGGCGATCTCGTCGAGATGATCGAGGATCACCGAGCTGTCGATCAAGGCCTCGCCGTCATCGAGCACGAGCGCGGGGACGCGCGTCAGCGGATTGTGCGGCGTCACCAGCTCGGGCTTGTCGAAAACCGGTACGGCATCGAGCTGGAAGGGCAGCCCCAGGACATTGAGACTGACGGCCGTACGCCGGACATAGGGGGACCTCAGGATGCCGATCAGTCTCACCTGCACACCTCGCCAATTGCGCCCAATCACTGGCGAGATCCTGCAGGCATGCCGATGGAGCATCAACCCTAGGCCTGCACAATCCTGGTCCTCGTCGCACGCGAGCGCTAGTCTGCCGCGAAATGTCCGCGGAGGCGGGCAAGCAGTCCGGGGATTTCGCCCAGGACTTGGGAAGGGAGCGCTCATGCCCCATCGCACATGCCTGCTGGCGACAACCCTGCTCGCCTTCACCATCGCTCCAGCGCTCGCCGCCGACCGGGCGCGGGCGACGCTCGACTGCAAGGCTCTCGCCAGCCCCGAATTCGCCTATGACTGCACGCTCGATCTCTCCAATGCGCGGACTGGCGCACCACTCGAAGGCGCGACGATCATCCTCGGCGCCGACATGCCGTCCATGCCGATGGTCCACAATGTGCCGCCCTTCGAGTTCAAGCCGGCCGACAAGCCCGGCCGCTATCAGGCGCGCATCCAACTCGACATGTACGGACCTTGGGCCATCAAACTGCGCATTGCAGGTCCGCTGCGTGACGAGGTCGTGGCGGTCTATCAATTCGGCGCAGAAGGATCGGAGTTGCGCAAACGCGGCGGATCGGGAGCCAAGAAGGAGCCGCAGCCGGCCGGCAAGCCCGGCCAGCACCGCCATTGATCCGCTAGTGGAAATTCCGGCGCCGACAAGTCCCTGGATGCGGAGCCCCGGCCGAGGTGCTATCTACGGCGCTGAACCCAACCACCGAAGGCTGTGTCGACGACGTCTCGGCCAATGCCGGACGAGGCAAGTGCAGGCAGTCACGTGACAATACCCAATCTCATCACGCTCGGGCGTGTCATCTTCATTCCGCTCATTTTCTGGCTGCTGGTGAGCGGCCAGACGCGCGCTGCGTTCCTGCTCTTCGTGATTGCCGGCCTTACCGATGCCGTCGACGGCTGGCTCGCCAAGCGCTGGAACATGCAGACCGAGCTCGGCGCCTACCTCGACCCGATGGCGGATAAGCTGCTGGTCGTCTCGATCTACGTGGCGCTCGGTGTTGCCGGTGAGCTTCCTTCATGGCTGGTCATCGCTGTCGTCTCGCGCGACATTCTGATCGTGCTCGGGGTAATATTATGCTGGATCATCGGCCAGCCGATGGCGATCCAGCCGCACGTCGTGAGCAAGGCCAACACGGTAAGCCAGCTCGTGCTGGTGGCGCTCGTGCTCGCGGACGAGGGCTTCGACCTCGAGCTCGACGGGCTGAGGACCGTGCTGATCTGGGTGACGGCCGTACTGACGGCCTCCTCGCTTGCCGTGTATGTGCGCGCCTGGGTTGCGCATATTGCCGGAAGCAGCAACTGAGGCCGTTGTGCCATCGGCGGCGGTGCCGCCGGAACGGCACGTTCGCATGGCACGGATCATCTGGCCGGTGCAATCGCTTGGAAGGGGGTCCAGGTGTCGAACGAGAACAACAGCGCGCCACGCACGGCCATCCGTGCCGCGATCGGCACAGATCGCCAGCTCGCCTTCTGGCTCGTCGTGGCGGCGGCAGCGCTCGCGCTGCTCTGGCTCCTCAGCGATATCCTGCTCCCGTTCGTCATCGGCGCGGCGATCGCCTTTTTCCTGAGCCCGCTCGCTGATCGGCTGGCACGCACCGGCATGGGCCGTACCGCTGCCGCGGGCCTGATCATTGTGGTCGCCGCCCTGGGCGTGCTGCTCGCGCTCGTGCTGCTCGGGCCACTGATCGTGGACCAGCTTCGCCAGCTCGCGGAGACGCTGCCTGCCGATCTCAAGCGTCTTCTGGCACTGCTCGAAGGCTCGGCCCGCGGCTGGCTCGGCGGGCGCTATGACGACATCTACACAAGCTTCGAGCGCGGCCTTGCCGGCATGGCGCAGAGCTGGACCGCGACCATGGGCTGGGCGCTTCAGCAGGTCTGGGACCGCGGGCTCGCCCTCGTCAATCTGCTCTCGCTGCTGCTGATCACGCCGGTCGTCGCGTTCTACCTCCTTGCCGATTGGCCGCGCGTCGTCGCCCGCGTCGACGAAGCCCTGCCGCGCGATCATGCGCCGACGATCCGCGCACTCGCCACCGAGATCAATGGCGCCGTCGCGGCCTTCATTCGCGGCCAGGGCACGGTCTGCCTGATCCTGGCGGTAGTCTATTCGATCGGCCTCTCGCTCATCGGCCTGCGCTATGGGTTGCTCATCGGCCTCACCGTCGGGCTCATGAGCTTCGTGCCCTTCATCGGATGGGCGCTCGGGCTCATCCTGGCGGGCGTCGTCGCGATCGCGCAGGGCTGGCCGGATATCACGCTGCTGTTGAAGGTCGTGGCGCTGTTTGCGGTGACGTCGGCACTCGATGCCGCCGTGCTCTCGCCACGCATCGTCGGCCCGCGCGTTGGCCTGCATCCGGTGTGGCTGATCTTCTCGGTGCTCGCGTTCGGCACAATTCTCGGACTTGTCGGCGTTCTCATCGCCGTACCCGTTGCCGCCGCCATCGCGGTGCTCGTGCGCTTCGCGCTGCGCCTCTATCTCGACAGCAATATCTATCGCG
>CAUJKI010000478.1 GCA_963205015.1 Pseudomonadota bacterium | reverse complement strand
AAAGTCTCGGCGATGCCTTGCAGGGTCAGCAGGGCGATGCCGATGGGCAGCGACATGCGGACCGGGCCGAGGAGCGGCGCCCAGGCCGTGTCCATGCCGCGTTCGCCGCGCACGAGCGAAGTCAGCGCCCAGTCGCCGCAGACCCACAGCAGGATCAGCATCGTCGGAAAGAAGAAGATCAGGTACAGCGCCAGATCGAGCGTGCCTTGCACCCGGACCGGCCAGTCGCGATAGAGGAAATCGGAGCGGATGTGGACGCCCTTGGAGAGGGCGTAGCCGGCGCCGAGGACGAACATGGCGCCGTAGAGGAACCGGCTCATGTCATATGCCCACACCGTCGGTGCGGTGAAGACGTAGCGCGCCGTGACCTCGTACATCACGGTGAAGATGAGCGGCACGGTGAGCCAGGCGAAGATGTAGCCGGCCCAAAGGTTGATGGTGTCGATCGTCCTGATCGTTGCGGCCATCCATCGCGGCATGTCGTCGGGGAGACGACCGCCGGTCTCTCGACGGGCGGCAATCAGCTCGTCCGTCAATTCCGGTCCGTTGGACATTCAGACGCCCCCTGGTCCCGCACGCCGTGCGGCGGCCCGTACCGCACGCAAACCATAGTCGGCCGCAGGTTGGACCTGCGGCCGAGGATGCGCGCTATTTCTTTTCCAGGGACGCGGCATAGGCGCCGGTGATGCCCGCATTGGCCTTCTGCGCGCGTGCCCAGAACGGGATCGCGACGTCGGCAAAGGCCTTCTGGCTGTCCCATACCTTCTTGAAGAAGGCGTTCTCCGCGGCGTGCTTCTCGAAGGCCTTCTTCGCAGCTTCGCCGTATTCCTTGAAGTAGGCGTCGGGCGTCGCGTGGAGCTGCACGCCATGCTTCTCGGTCAGCTCCTTGAGTGCCTTGCCGTTCTCCGCGATGCGGTAGGAATGCGCCTTCACCAACGCGGCAGTGGAAGCGATCTCCATCGCCTTCTGCTGATGGGGCGACATCTTCTTCCAGACATCGCCGTTGAGGTACATGTCGGCGTTAACGACGTTCTGGTGCAAGCCTTCCAGATAATAGTGCTTCAGCACCTTCTGGAAGCCGAAGACCATGTCGGGCTTCGGGCAGCACCATTCGGCGGCGTCGAGCACGCCCTTCTCGAGCGCCGGCAGGATGTCGCCGCCGCCCATGGCGACCGATGCGACGCCAATATCGCGATAGATCTGGCCGGGGATGCCGGGCGGTGTGCGGAAGCGGAGCTTGCGGAAGTCCGCCATATCCTTGATCGGGTTCTTGAACCAGCCGAGAGCTTCGGGGCCGACGGGCTGGAGGATGAAGCCTTTGACATTGACCTTCATTTCCTTCCACAGCTCATCGTAGAGCTGCTGGCCGCCGCCGTACTGGTACCAGGCGAGCCATGCGAGATTGTCGAGTCCGAGGCCCGAACCCGCGGCCGGCGAGCCGAACAGCGTCGCCGCCGGATGCTTGCCTGACCAGTAGTGCGTCCACGCGAAGCCGCCTTCGATGAGGCCCTTGTCGACGGCGTCGAGTGTGTCGTTGACCGCGACCACTGCACCTGCCGGCAGCACTTCCATCGTGACCGTATTGCCGGTGAGCGCTGCGACATCCGCAGCGAAGTCCTTGAGCATCGTGACTTCGTCAGCCGAGGTGGGGATCACCGACTGGATGCGGATCTTGATCGGCTTGTCCTGCGCCAGTGCGGCCGGCGTGAAAGCCGCGGCGCCGACTGCGAGTGCGCACGCAGCCCTCACCGCCCAATTGCGGATCGACATAGACATGGTCCTCCCTCCTGGCGCCCGGCCAGCATTCTCGGTGAGCCGGCTCGCTCGTGCGCGATCACTTATTTCGCGTCGGGACCGTCCCATCGAGAAGGTCTGCGATGCGAGAAGAAAGGTCTCATCTTTTTGATGCACGATCAAGACGGCTTGGGAGGCCGGTCGGGGCTGTCCCCATTTGTGCGTCGCAGCATAAGGGGTGTGCCGCCGCCATCCCCCAATGGCGGGTGCGGCTTGCGAAAATCGAACGAAGCGCAGGATTTACCGGCCTTTTGCGCCATCGGCCGGCGGCCGGGCAAAGCAAAACGTGCGACCGCCGAAAAGGCGATCGCACGTCGAATAGAAACTCAGCGAATTTCGATAGCAGAAGATAATCGCTAGATCAGCTTCGCGAACGCGACCGCGGTGTCGCCCATGCGGTTCGAGAAGCCCCACTCGTTGTCGTACCAAGTGAGGATGCGCACGAGATTGCCGTCCATGACCTTCGTCTGGTCGAGCGCGAAGGTCGAGGAATGCGGATCGTGGTTGAAGTCGATCGAGACGTTCGGCTGGCTCGTCACGCCGAGAATGCCCTTGAGCGGGCCGCTGGCGGCCGCCGCCTGCACGGCCTCGTTGATCTCCTTCACGCTCGTTGCGCGCTTCGCCACGAACTTGAGATCGACGACCGATACGTTCGGCGTCGGTACGCGGATCGAGACGCCGTCGAGCTTGCCGTTGAGCTCGGGCAGTACGAGGCCGACGGCCTTCGCCGCGCCCGTCGAGGTCGGGATCATCGAGAGTGCCGCGGCGCGGGCGCGATAGAGATCCTTGTGCATGGTGTCGAGCGTCGGCTGGTCGCCCGTGTAGGCGTGGATCGTCGTCATGAAGCCTTTCTCGATGCCGACCGCGTCGTTCAGCACCTTGGCGACCGGCGCGAGGCAGTTTGTCGTGCACGAGGCATTCGAGATGACGAGATGATCCTTCGTCAGCTTGTCGTGGTTGACGCCATAGACGACCGTCAGGTCGGCATTGTCGGCGGGGGCCGAGACGATAACGCGCTTGGCGCCGGCTGTGAGGTGCGCCGAGGCTTTTTCCTTCGACGTGAAGATGCCGGTGCACTCGAGCGCGATCTGGACGCCGAGCTCCTTGTGCGGCAGCTCGGCCGGGTTGCGCACCGCCGTGACCTTGATCGGGCCCGTGCCGACATCGATCGTGTCGCCGGAGACCTTCACCTCGCCGGGAAAGCGGCCGTGCACGCTGTCGAAGCGCATCAGGTGGGCATTGGTCTCGACCGGGCCGAGGTCGTTGATGGCGACGACCTGGATGTCCTTGCGCCCGCTCTCGACGATCGCGCGCAGGATGTTGCGCCCGATCCGCCCGAACCCGTTGATTGCGACTTTCACGGCCATGGAATTTCTCCCGCTCATGCGAAGGTTGAAAGCGTGTCGCCAGCCCGCCGGCGCCGGGATGATTGCGGCTCAGATTGCCCCTAAACAGGGGCGAGAAAATGCCGGATAGCGGGCGCGCTCAGCAGCGATATTGGCCGCAGCCATACCGCGAACGCCGCCGCCCGCGCAAGGCCGCGGCCGCGGGGCGGCTATACCATGGTTGATGAACGCGCCGGCAATGCCGGAGGTTGCCGGCTCGGGCAGGGATCGAGCACTGGTTAAAGGCCAGCCGCCACTCGGCGTTACACGTCCCGGTTGGCCCATGTGGGGCGTTCCATTTCGAACAGATCGGCCGTCCTCGTGTACCACTTCGCACCGTGCATGCCGCCGATCAGGCGAAAGGCCGGCGTGTCGAAGATGGGCTCGTTCGGGTTGATGACGAATTTGTCCGCCACGTGCGCCTGGATGATGCGACCGACAACGAGGACCTGATTGGCGCTGAGCGGCACCGTGCTGTGCAGACGGCATTCGAGCGCAACCGGGCTCGCTGCAATCCGTGGCGGACGAACCGTGGCGGATGGCGCTGTTTCGAGATTGGCGAGGGCAAGTTCGTTCACGCCTGGAGGGGCATCGATGCAGGTCGTGTTCATCGCCGCGGCTAAGTCTTCCGACACGAGATTTACGACGAATTCGCCTGTCGAGAGGATATTCTCGCCCGTGTCCTTCATGCGGCCGTCGGCGGTCGGCAGCACAGCGACAGTTACGATGGGCGGATCGATGCCGGCGATGCTGAAGAAGGTATAGGGGGCTGCGTTGAGTGCGCCCGAAGGCGAAACGGTCGTGATCAGCGCGATCGGTCGCGGCACGACTGTCCCGGTGAGAAATGCGAAGCGCGCGGTCGGGCTCATGCCTTCAAAATCGAAATCCATGAGTGCACCCCCTTCAGGAAGTGTCGAACATCGCGACGAACACGCGACCTCCAATATGTCTTTACATCAATGCAATCATCGGTGCGTCCCGATCGCCGGGCACTACCCCATCTGCCGGAGCACGAACCGCTGGATCTTGCCGCTCGGCGTTTTCGGCAGCTCCGCGAGATAGGCGATTTCGCGCGGGAAGGCGTGGGAGGCGAGCCGGCGGCGCACGTGCTCCTGCAACTCCGCCGTCAGCTCCGGCGAGCCGCTGCGCCCGGCCTTGAGCACGATGAAGGCTTTCACGATCTCGGTGCGCTCGGGATCCGGCTTGCCGATCACGCCGACCTCGGCGACGGCGGGATGCTCGATAAGCGCGCTTTCTACGTCGAAGGGGCCGATGCGGTAGCCGGCGGACGTGATGATGTCGTCGCTGCGGCCGACGAAGAAGAAGTGGCCATCGGCGTCGCGCATCATGGTGTCGCCGGTGAGATACCAGTTGCCCTGAATCGACGGGGTCTCGGCCTGCCAGTAACCCGCAAACGTGTTGAGGGCTGAGCGGCTCATGTCGACAGCGAGAATGCCGGGCGTGCCGGTGGGTGCGGGTTTCAGGTCCTCGCCGAGCACTTCGAGGTGGAAGCCCGGCATGGCGTAGCCGGCCGAACCCTCTTTCTCGGGATGCCGGATGGCGTGATGGTTGTTGACCAGCATGGCCGTCTCGGTCTGGCCGTAGTGATCCTTGAGCGGGACGTTGAGCGCGCTCTTCGCCCATCGTGCCACTTCCGGATTGAGCGGCTCGCCGGCGCTGGAGGCGACGCGGAGCGTACCGGCGGCAACTTTCGCCGCTTCAGACCCCGCCGCCATGAGCATCCGGTAGGCCGTCGGCGCGCCGGCGAAGTTGGTGATCGCAAGATCGCGCACGATCCGCATGGTTGCTTCGACCGTGAAACCGCCTTCGTAGAACGTCGTCGTGTGCCCGAGCAGGAGCGGTCCGATCAGGGCGTACAGCATCCCGTAGGCCCAGCCAGGATCGGCAATATTCCAGTAGTGGTCTTCCGCACGGAGATCGATCGCGTCACGCATGTAGATGCCGACCGGTAGCAGCATCGTGAGCGGATAGAGCACGGCTTTGGGTTTGCCGGTCGTGCCGGACGTGTACAGCAGCACGAAGGGATCGTCGCCCTTGAGCATGACCGGTGCGAAGCCCGTCGGCTCGTCGGCCAAGAGTCGCGGGAGCGTGCCCGGCGTCGCACCCGTGCGGTCCACCTCGATGACCGGCGGGCAGTCCTGGACATCGTCGAGCTTCGAGCGGTTCGCCCCGTCCGTGATCACAAGCTTGGCCCCGCTGCCCGTATCGCCGGAGATGCGCGTCTCGATAGCCTTGGGACCGAAGGCGGTGAACAACGGCTGATAGACGGCACCGGCACGCCATGTGCCGACCACCACGGTCAGCAGCTCGGGAATGCGCGGCAGGAGGCCCGCGACGATGTCGCCTTTGCCGACGCCGCGCTTTCTGAGCAGGCTCGCAAAGCGCTCGGAATCCGCCTTCAGTTTCGCGAAGCTGAGGGTTTCGCGCTGCATGTCGCGGCCGATCCACTCGAGCGCGATGCGGCCATCCGACGCCCACCGGTCACAGCATTCCACGGCTGCATTGAGCCCCGAGGCGAGACGGCCATGAAGGAGATCCTTCTCGGCCGAGGCTACCGATATTTCCCGATGGACGGTCTGATACTCGCGCATGGTTTCCTCCAGATCTCTGCAGCGTCTTTGCGCGCCTGATTGGCAAGCACTCTAGAGCCAGAACTTGTTTGGAGGAACCGCCCACGCAGCAGCGCCCGGCGGCACGTTCTTCTGCCGCCGGGCGCATCAGGACGATCGGAGCCGGGGAGATTAAGTCAGCAGGCCGTCGGTCTGCGAGTGCGGTCCGCCTGGCTGAGAGATGCCGGCCAGAGCTTTACCCGCCGGCTGTGCCTGGTTCACCGCAACGTCGCCGAGCGACAGAATGCCCACGAGCTGCTTCTGTCGGTTCACAACCGGCAGGCGCCGCACGCGCTGATCGCCCATATTGCGGGCGACATGTGCCGTGTCCTCGTCGTCGAAGCAGTATTTCACATCAGGCGTCATGACCAGATGGACGGGCGTGTCTGGCCCCTTGCTCTCGGCAACAGCCCGGAGCGCGATATCGCGGTCCGTGATCATGCCGATGAGACGGTCACCCTCTCCAACCGGCAGGGCGCCGAAATCGTACTCGGCCATCAACCGGGCAGCGTCGGCAATCGTGTGGTCGGGACGTGCAACCGCTACGTCCCGCGTCATGGTATCTCGTACTTTCATTGTCCTGCTCCATCCGGTTTCTGCGCTCCGCCGCGCTCGAACGCCTGGCGGGCCAAGGGGAGGGCGCAGTATTCGCCCTCCCTGCGAAGGTTCGCTTTCCTGGCAAACGTCGGGATGGTGCGGATGTTCCGGGTGAAAAAGCCCGGGCTCTCCCGGCTGGGAACGTTGACGCCACCTCCCCACGTCCATAGGGTTCGCCCTCGTCCGAGGCCACAGGGAAAGGGCGGCGCGCTCGGCGCCGCCATACGCCGTCATGACCATTCCGAACACTCCGTATGGGATCGATCCCGATGAGATCGCGGTCGCGCATGCCTGCCGCGCCTGGCCCTTCGAGGAAGCCCGCCGCCTGATCGCCCGGCTGGACCGGCTGAAGCGCGATCCGGATGTCCCCGTCCTGTTCGAGACCGGCTACGGCCCCTCGGGCCTCCCGCATATCGGCACCTTCGGCGAGGTCGCGCGCACGAGCATGGTGCGCCACGCCTTCGAGGTGTTGACGGAGGGGCGTCGCAAGACGCGCCTCGTCTGCTTCTCCGACGACATGGACGGTCTGCGGAAGGTGCCGGGCAACGTACCGAACGGCGATCTGCTTGCGGCGAACCTCGAAAAGCCGCTGACCAGCGTGCCCGATCCTTTCGGCACGCACGAGAGCTTCGCGCATCACAACAATGCGCGGCTTCGCGCATTCCTCGACCAGTTCGGCTTCGAGTACGAGTTCATGTCGGCGACCGCGACCTACAAGTCGGGCCTCATGGACGAGACGCTGCTCAGGATGCTCGGCGTCTATGATCAGGTCATGGACATCATCCTGCCGACGCTCGGGCCGGAGCGCCGGGCGACGTACTCCCCCTTCCTGCCGGTCTCGCCGCGCACGGGTCGCGTGCTCCAGGTACCGATGATCGAGCGCAATCCCAAGGCAGGCACTGTCGTCTACGTCGACCCCGATACGGGCGAGAAGGTCGAGACGAAGGTCACGGGCGGCGCTGTGAAGTGCCAGTGGAAGGCAGACTGGGCGCTTCGCTGGGTGGCGCTCGGCGTCGACTACGAGATGGCCGGCAAGGACCTCATCGACTCGGTAACGCTCTCCTCGAAGATCTGCCGGGCGCTCGGCGCCGCGCCGCCCGAGGGCTTCAACTACGAGCTTTTTCTCGACGACAAGGGTCAGAAGATCTCCAAGACCAAGGGCAACGGCCTTTCCATCGAGGAGTGGCTCACGTACGCGAGCCCCGAGAGCCTGTCGCTTTTCATGTATCAGAAGCCCAAGACGGCGAAGCGCCTCTACTTCGACGTCATCCCGCGCGCGGTCGACGAGTATCTGACCTTCATCGCGAAGTATCCATCGGAGGCGCCGAAGCAGCGTCTCGACAATCCCGTCTGGCATATTCACTCCGGCCATCCCCCGGCGGCCGAGCTGCCGATCTCGTTCGCGCTCCTGCTCAATCTCGTCTCGGCGTCGAATGCGCACGACGCCGCCGTCCTGTGGGGGTTCATCAAGCGCCATGTGCCCGGTGCAACTCCCGAGCGCTATCCGCTCCTCGACAAGCTCGTCGGCTACGCAGTGCGCTACTACGAGGACTTCGTGAAGCCGCAGAAGAAGTTTCGCGCGCCGAGCGAGGCGGAGACGGCCGCGCTCCTGGCCCTCGACCGGGCGCTCGCCGAAGCGCCCGCCGATGCCGATGCCGAGATGCTGCAGAACATCGTCTATGAGGCCGGCAAGGCCAACGGCTACGACAAGGACACGCTGCGCGATTGGTTCCGCGCCATCTACGAGGTGCTGCTCGGAGAGTCGCAGGGGCCGCGCTTCGGCTCTTTCATCGCGCTTTACGGTGTCCCCGAAACCCGGCGGCTCATTGCCGATGGCCTCGCTGGCCGCCTGCGCGCTGCCTGAGGGATCTGCTCGCGACTTCGGCGGCCGCCTCCCCCTCTCGCCGAAGTCGCAATCTCCCTCTGCCCACTTTTCCGAATATCGTGTTAGGCTCGGACCATAAGCCCGGCGAACGGGCGCTGATTCGTCCGTCGTGCCGGTGGGGGAAGTGTACCCGGAGGGCTGGAGGCGCGGCCTCGAGGCGGCGTGGGTCCGTCTTGGGGCATGGCCAGGAAAAGGAGGGGATATGAAGACCATCCTCGTGCCGTGTGATCAAAGCGACAGCATGCCGTCCGTGCTGGCGACCGCAGATCAGCTCGCGAGTAAGTTCGAGAGCCTGATCGAAGGCATTGCGCTTCGCCCCGTCCATGTCGAGATCGTCGCGCCGGACCCGATCGTAGCCGTGACCTTTCCGCCGGCCGACTGGAACGACGGCGGCTACGTGGCCAAGGCCCGCGAGGGCTTCGACAGCTACTTTGCCGGGCGCCAGGCGCCGAGACGGCGCTGGAAGGCCGGCGCCTCCGTCGACGATGCCGGGCTCGGCTCGCTCGCGCGTGTCTACGACATCACCGTACTCGGCCGGCCGACCACGGAAGCCACAGGCCCGCGCATGACGACGCTCGAAGGTGTGCTGTTCGAGAGTGGCCGCCCGGTGTTGATTGCCCCGCCGAAGGCGCCGGCCTCGTTCGGCGATACGATCGTCATCTCGTGGAACCGCTCGACGGAGCAGGCGCGCACCAACGCCGATGCCCTGCCGCTCCTGAAGCTCGCCAAGACCGTCGTCGTCCTCACCATGGAGGGCATCACGGTACCCGGCCCCTCGGGCGAGCAGTGCTGCGACTGGCTCGCTGGTCACGGCATCAATGCCCGTGAGCTGACGCTCGGCCTCGAAGGCAGGAAGCCCGGCGATGCGCTGATGGAGGAATCCTTGAAGCTTGGCGCCGACCTCATCATCAAGGGCGCCTATACGCAGAGCCGGTTGCGTCACATGATCTTCGGCGGCGCGACGAGCCACCTGCTCGCCCACGCACAGATACCGGTGCTCATGGCGCACTGAGCGGAGAAGCCGGCGAGACGACCGATTTAAGTCTGGGCTGTATTCTGAAGCGATGGAGGCTGTGATGGCTTGGTGTCGTGCAGTTGCCCTTTGTCTTTTTGCGCTCGCAAGCCTCCCCGCTCTGGCGCAGGATCCGCTCAAGACGGACGCCGACAAATACACACTGAAGTTCGAGAATGAGCGCGTGCGTGTTCTCGAATACCGCGACATGCCGGGCGACAAGACAAACCAGCACTATCACGCAGCCTTCGTGCTCTACGCCCTCGGGCCTTTCAAACGGACTGTCACGTTGCCGGACGGTAAAGTGCTGATGCGGGAGTTCAAGGCCGGTGATGTGCTCTACTCCGATGCCCAGACGCATGTCGGCGCAAATATCGGCGATACGCCGACACACGTCATCATCGTGGAGTTCAAATGAATTGTGGCCGGTAACCTTTGGGTTCCGGCCACAAACGTGAGTGCTGAAGTGGTGGGACGCCTTACTTCGGCTTCCACTCCTTGGCGGCCTTGATGACGGCGGCCTGATCGAACTTGTTGATGTCGTCGATCAGCGCGTTGTCGACGATCTCTTTCGCGGACGCCTTCTCCTTGATGGTGCCGTTCGCCAGCAGCCAGTCGAGATAGGACTGGTAGTTCTCGACCAGATTCTCGCCCCACTTCTTGGCGCCGACCGACTCAAGACGCCACGAGACCGCGCGCGCATTGAGCGTCGAGATATCGTGCGTGAGCGCCGTCGCCTCGTCCTTGCTGGTCGATCTCGTCTGCGGCCACATGTCCCAAAGGATGCGGATGGCGGCCTCCGGATTGTTGAGCGCGAACAGCGTGCCCATGGCATAGCCCTGGGTGACGGCGATCGCTTCCTTCCTGTTCTTCACCAGCGTGTCTTCCATCGCGATGAAGCCATTCGACGGAAACTTGTCGATGGACGGATGCGCGAGACGACGCAGCTTCACGCCGGCGTTCTCGACCAGCGCGTACTGGGTGTCGAACTGCGAGAGTGCGTCCACCGAGCCGTTGCGCAGCAGCGCCGCCGTCTGGCCCGCTTCGCCTGCAACGACGACCGAG
>CAUJKI010000477.1 GCA_963205015.1 Pseudomonadota bacterium | reverse complement strand
GCTCGGCGCCTACGGCCTCATTCCGACGCGCCATCCCCTCGCTATCGGCACGATCGGCGACTACGCCGCACCGCCCGCCAACCGCATTGTCCACGACGCCGACCTCGTCCTGTTTGTCGGCTGCCACACCGGCGATCAGGTCACGTACGCGTGGCGCATTCCGCCGATCGACACGCCTGTCGTGCAGATCGATGTCGATCCCGTCGAGCTTGGCCGCTCCTACCCGAACACGCTCGGCCTCATGGGCGATCCGAAAGCCACGCTCGCTTTGCTTAACGAAGCGATCGGCAAGCCCGCACGCGATCGCGGCTATGCCGAGCACGCAGCAAACCTCATGGCCGCGTGGCGTGCGGAGCGGGCGTCACTGCTCGCAAGCAACGAGACGCCCATCCGGCCGGACCGCCTGTGTGCCGAGATCAGCAAGGCACTGCCTGCGGATGCGATCCTCGTCGCCGACACGGGATACTCGGGCATCTGGACATCGACGCTCGTCGATCTCAATGGGACCGGGCAGACCTACCTGCGCGCGGCGGGCTCCCTCGGCTGGGCCTTCCCGGCATCCCTTGGCGCGAAGTGCGCGGCGCCCAATCGCAAGGTCGTCTGTTTCAGCGGTGATGGCGCGCTCTACTATCACCTCACCGAGCTCGAGACCGCGAAGCGCCGCGGCATTGCCGTGACGCTGATCGTCAACAACAACTCGGGCTTCGGCCAAGGCTGGCCCAATCTGGTGCGCCAACAGGGCAACAAACCGGGCGATCCCGCCGAGATGCTGCGCTTCGGCCCGACGGACTTCGCCGCCATTGCGCGCGGCTTCGGCATCCGCGCGATCCGTGTCGAGGATCCGAACAAGATCGCGGCCGCACTCACGGAAGCCATTGCCGCCGACGAGACCGTGGTCGTGGACGTCGTCACGGACATCGAGGCGCGCGCCCCTGCACCCTGGCTGCCCGAAGGTGCCTGAGAACACTCGACAAACACCTGGAGCATCAAATGATCAGCTATGACCTCGCCGGCAAGACGGCGCTCGTGACCGGCGGCGCATCCGGCATCGGCCTTTCCACCGCGACCATGCTCGGCCGCAACGGAGCCACCGTCGCCGTCAACTTCCTTGCCGATGACGTACGCGGCGCCGACACGGTCGCGCGCCTCAAGGCCGATGGCATCAAGGCCGTCGCCGCGCCCGGCAATGTCGGCGACGCCGCCGACTGCGCGCGCATGGTCGGCAAGGCGACCGACGATCTCGGCCGGCTCGACCTTCTCGTCTCGAATGCCGGCACGCCAGGCACGACGCGCAAGATCGAGCCGCGGGAGATCGAGCTCATCACCGAGGATCTCTTCAACACGCTCCTGCAGGTCAATCTGCTCGGCGTCTTTCGCTGCGCGAAGGCGGCAGCGCCCGCGCTCAAGGCTGCCCGCGGTGCGATCGTCAATACGGCCTCGATTGCCGGCCTCGGCCGTGCCGGCAGCAGCCTCGCGTACTCTGCGACCAAGGCCGGCGTCGTCAGCCTCACGCAGAACCTCGCGCGCGCACTCGCGCCGGACGTGCGCGTCAACGCCGTCGCACCGGGCGCGGTCGATTCGACGTGGATGGTCGAATGGACCGATCAGCAGCGCAAGGCCTCGATCGATAATGCCCTGCTCAAGCGCCGCTGCATGACCGACGACATCGCCGAGGTGATCGTCTTTCTCGGCTTCGGCGCCGCCATGGTGACCGGCCAGACGATCGTGGTCGATGGCGGCCTCACCCTGTAGCTCGCCAAAATCCTCGAAAGGGACCGCCATGAAGATCTTCTGCACGGGCGCATCCGGCTACATCGGCGGCTCTGTTGCGGCGAAGCTCATCGCATCCGGCCATCAGGTGCGCGGGCTCGTCCGCTCGACTGAGAGCGCGGAGAAGGTCCGCGCACACGGCATCGAGCCCGTCATCGGCCCACTCGATGATGCGGCAATCCTAGCGAGCGCGGCAAAGGCCGCCGACGCGGTGGTCAATGCCGCAAGTGCCGATCACAGCGGCGCGGCTATGGCCCTTCTCGACGCGCTTGCGGGCTCGGGCAAGGTCTTCATCCACACGAGCGGATCGAGCATTGTCGGCACGCGATCGGCAGGTACACGCATGGACGACGTCTTCGACGAGACCACACCTTTCACGCCGTCGCCGGCACGCGCAGCCCGCGTCGCGCTCGACAAGACGATCCTCTCCTATGCGAGCCGGGGCGTGCGCCCGGCCATCATATGCCCGAGCCTGATCTACGGCATCGGTCTCGGCGCCAAGGCCGACAGCGTGCAGGTTCCGTGGCTCATCAGGACGGCACGAAAGCACGCCGTCGCCAAGCACTATGGCCCAGGCGAGAACGTCTGGTCGAATGTCCACATCGACGATCTCGTAGACCTGTACGCGCAGGTGCTGGAAGCCGCGCCCGCCGGCGCCTTCTATTTCGCCGAGAACGGCGAGAACTCCATGCGCGAGCTCTGCGTCGCGATCAGCAGGATGCTCGGCTTCGATGGCACGACAAAGGCCATGACTCTGGAAGAAGCCGCGGCCGAATGGGGCTCCGGCGCCGCCCAGGACACTATGGGCTCGAACAGCCGCGTGCGCGCCGTTCGTGCCCGCAAGGAGCTCGGCTGGGCGCCGCAGGCACGCTCGGTCATCGATGAGATCGCGCACGGCTGCTACAGCACGCCGTCATAAGGTCGCAGCTCCTCCCGAGCGGAACCGGATCGTCCTACATGCGTTGTATGGGTCGGGCCGCGCTGCGGCTCTGAACGACGCAATTCGGGAGAAACTCATGGTTGACCAACGGCAGGTCGAGGACGCCCGACGGCGGGTCGCCGAGATCGAGGGCTTCTACACGCATCTCGCTGCCTATGTTGGCGTGAATCTGCTGCTTACGGCGCTGAACGCCTACGCCGGCGGGGAGTGGTGGGTGCAGTGGGTGTGGCTCGGCTGGGGCATCGGCGTCATCGCCCATGCCATGGCCGTCTTTGCCTCGAAGCCGCAGTTCGTCGTCAACTGGGAACGGCGGAAGTTCCGCGAGCTCGTTCGGCGATAGCGCTCACCCGACACCCATGAAGAGCCCTCAGCTCTTCATTCCGGTGATCGAGGTGCTCATGGTCCGCGGGTCCCGCGTCGGCCAACGGCCGCTCTCGACGGTCGCCAGGAATTCGCCCACGATGCGGTTGTAGACGTCGGGATCCTCCAGATTGATCGCGTGGCCGGCGTTCGGCATCACCGCGAGCGCGGACGTCGAGATGTTCCGCTTCATCAAGATGCCGGGCATGAGGCAAGGCCAATCCTCGTCGCCCGTGATGATCAGCGTCGGCACCGTGAGCTTCTTCATTTCATCGACGAGTGTGTAGAGCGAGGGGCGGGCGCGCTGCACGCCGAGTTGCGTGTTGGCCGAGCCGAGCGCCGAGTGCTCCGCCAGCATCCGCTTGAACTCGGCGAAACCGCGCGGGTCTTTGTGCTCGAACTGCACCCGCGTTGGCCCGTGGCCATAGACCTCCGCAAAAGCGTCCATATCGCCGCCGAGCAGGACCTTGGCGATTGTCTCGGCCTCCTCCTTGAAGCGGTCGCTTTGCTCGGGCTCGGCCCCATACCCACAGCCTCCGATACACAGCGAACACGCACGCTTGGGATGCCTGAAGCCGAAGTGCAGCGTCGCGAAACCGCCCATGGAAAGTCCGATGACGTGCGCCTCGTCGGCACCTGCGGCATCGAGCACAGCCTTGATGTCGTCGGCGGCCCGCGCCTGGGAGTAGCTCGTGTGATCGGGCGGCACGTCCGATGGCGGATAGCCGCGCGCGTTGTAGGAGATGCAGCGGTAGGAGCGGCCGAAATGGCGCATCTGCGGTTCCCAACTCCGCATGTCGCCGGCGAACTCGTGGACGAAAATCACCGCGCGGCCGGAGCCGGTCTCTTCGTAGTAGAGGCGAACCCCGTCGTCGGCCTTCGCATACGCCATCGTTCTTCCTCCCTGATCAGCAAATCGCTCTGAGTTTCCGACACCCTACCAGACCACTTCGCCCTTGCAGGCCACCAACAACGGCGGGGGCCTCTGCAAATTCCGTTGGCCGATACGCGACCGACCTCGCCTGTCCCGCGAGCCCCCATACGCGCAGCCGACACCATGCCGCCGCACAAGCTTATCCCCGCCGACTGAACGCTGGCTAGATTTTCAGGGGCAACCTTGCTGGCCAGAAAGCGCATCCATGGCGGACACTCCCAACCTCGGCCTTCCCTACATCATGGCCGCCCAGGCCCAGAAGCACGTGACGCACAACGAGGCGATCCGCGCCCTCGACGCGCTCGTCCACCTCACCGTCATCAACCGCGACACCGCAGCCCCGCCTGTCTCGCCGGCCGATGGAGACCGCTACATCGCCGCTGCCGGAAGCACGGGCGCATGGGCCGGCCACGATCTCCAGATCGCAGCCTTCCAGGACGGTGCCTGGGCCTTCTTCCCGGCGCGCCCCGGCTGGCGGACCTGGATCGTCGCCGAGAGCGCGCTCAGGGCCTGGAACGGTAGCGACTGGATCGCCGTCGGCACCGGCGGCGGTGATGGTGGCGGCGGCGAATTCGACACGCTCGGCATCAATGCGAGCGCCGACGATACCAACCGTTTCGCGCTCGCCTCGCCGGCTTCGTTGTTCAATCACGCCGGCGCCGGACATCAGCTCAAGCTCAACAAGGCCGACGCCGGCGACACGGCATCCCTGCTCTTTCAGACGGGCTTCTCCGGCCGCGCCGAGATGGGCACGGCCGGCGACGACGACTTCCATTTCAAAGTGAGCCCGAACGGAAGCGACTGGAGCGACGCCATCCTCATTGACAAGGCCACGGGAGAAGTCTCGTTCCCATCGGGCGTCGACATCGAGAATCCCGGCCTGCCGAGCGGCGGCGCGACCGGTCAGGTACTCGCCAAGGCATCGAACAACGACGGCGACGTCGCGTGGACCACACCATCCGGCGGCGGCGACATGCTCGCCAGCATCTACGATCCGAACAGCCTCGCAGCCGATGCCTTCGATCGCGCCAACCACATCGGCGCGCAGGCCATCGCTACCATCACCGGCCTCGAAACGGCTCTCGACGGCAAGGCCGCGTCATCCCACAATCACGACGACCGCTACTATACCGAAGGCGAGATCGACAGCGCGCTTGCCGGCAAGTCGAACAGCGCACATGGTCACACCATCAGCGATGTCTCCGGTCTCCAAACGGCCCTCGACGGCAAGGCCGCGCTCGAGCCGGGCGTCAATGTCCAGTCCGGCACGAGCTACGCGCTGACGCTCACTGATCGCGGCGGCCTCGTCACGATGAACAATGCGGGCGCGAACACGCTGACGATCCCAGTCAATGCGGCCGTCGCCTTCCCGGTCGGCACGATCGTCAGCGTCATTCAGCTCGGGGACGGCACGACGACCATCGCGGGCGACACCGGCGTCACGGTCAACGGCGTTCCGGGCGGTTCCGGCAGTATCGGCAGCCGCTTTCAAGCCGCGGCGCTCCTCAAAATGGACACGGATACCTGGACCGTCTCCGGCGACTTCGGCGATGCGGCCGTCACAACCGCGGCACGCACACTTCTCGCGCAATCGACGCAGGCCCTCATGCGCACCTCCGGCCTCGGCCTCAGCGCTGACGGCTCGAGCCTTGTTGCCGCCGCCGACTATGCCGCCATGCGCGGCTTGCTCGCCATCACGCAGGCCGACGTCTCAGGCCTCGGCACCGGCGCGTCGCCGCAGTTCGCCGCCCTCAACATCGGCCATGCGACGGACACGACACTCGGCCGCACGGCGGCAGGCGTCCTCAATGTCGAGGGCCGTGATCTCGCGCTCGCCGAACCCGGTGTGAATGCGCAATCCGGCACGAGCTACACGCTCGACCTCACCGACAAGGGCCGCATCATCACCATGAACAACGCCAGCGCGAACACGCTGACGATCCCGGCGAACAGCTCGGTCGCTTTCCCTGTCAGCACCATCATCGACATCCTGCGGATCGGCGCCGGCGCCACGGCGATCCAGGCGGCCGGTGGGGTGACCATCAATGGTATCTCCGGCGGCGCGACCACCATCACCGACCGCTGGCAGGGCGCCGCGCTGACGAAAATCGCCACCAATGCCTGGGTGATCTCTGGCGCCATCGGAGATGTCGAATGAGCCTGATGCTGCACCGAGCCGGACTGCTCAGGCCCTCGCTGGCCCCACCGGCGCCCGTCGCACCGGATGCCTTCGGGGCCGGTGACTGGTCTATCGCTTCCGGCGACGAGAAAGCCGACATCACGATCAATGCGCTCCCTCCCGATGGCGGCAGCGCGATCTCGGACATTGAATTCCGCCTCGACGGCGGCTCCTGGGTTTCGAGCGGCGGCACATCGTCCTTCACGATCTCAGGGCTTACCAACGATCAGGAATACGATGTCGCGTTGCGCGCCGTGAACAGCGCTGGCGCCGGTGTGGCGAGCGACACGAAACAGGTTACGCCGACGGCCGAGGGTGGCGACGCGCTTGCCGACCTCTTGAGCACGCTCGGATGTAAAGTCTGGCATGACGGCGCGGACGCAACCGCACATTTCGTCGAGCGGTCCGGCAGCCCGCCATCGACGGGCTCCAGTCTCGACGGCGTGGTCGGCTCGATCCTCAACAAGGGATTGGGCGGCGGCTACTTCAGGACCGGCAGTGACAGCGCGCGCGGCGCTTACCGCTCGGGTGGTCGAGTGCAGATCGATGGCTCTAACGATATCTACACGCTGGCGAACAGCGACATCGGCATCTCGCCCTCGACCGTCTGCACGATTGCAATCGTGTTCCAGATCGCAGGTGGTGATGGAGAGGGTAACGTCATCGGCACCAACGGCTACGGCTTTGGGGCCTGGTACAACGATGGCGACAGCGGCACGGATATCTCGTCATGGCCGGGCACGAAGACATATCGGCTCAATGGCAGCCTGTTCACGGGATCGCGTGGCAATCTGAGGACGGCGGGATTGGCAGGGCCGGTTCTTCTGGTGATTGAGGGCGCTGAATTTCCCTCGATCTCGACATTGTCCTACGGCTGCGCGCATCCGACCGACAACAGCTCATGGTTCATCATGGGTGGATACCTCCATCAGTTCGTCATCATACCGAGCGCTATCAGCTCGGGCGATCGCGCCACGCTCGAAAGCCTGCTTGCAGCGAGGCTTCCGTCATAAGCTTTATCCGGCTGTCAATCTCCGAGTGCATAACGCGAGGGAGACTGGCGGCAGTATGATCCGGGCCACGGAGAAAATATTACGATATTTCAGTAGCACGATCTGATCTTTCCCTCACACTCATCCCCCAATGCCGGCTACCGACGCACCACATCGGAATCACATCGCGCCATCTTAGATTGCAGTCTGGCAGGCGGACGCCTCCATGAGCATTGCCCGCGCCGGGCAGCGACTGCCGTCGTTGCGTACATTGATCCCGCACAGATCGTCAGCCGACCATGACCACGATGACGGCACAATGAAACCGCAAGGTGACGCCGTCAGGCACCATAAGCTGGCATGGAGGAAGAAATGTCCAAGGACACAGTCTCATTGACCCGCCGCAATCTGCTCACGGGCGCGAGCCTCACGGCGGTGGCAGCCTACAGCGGCGCCCTTTCCGCGCCGGCGGCTCACGCCAAGGCGCCGTTTGCGACGACGCAGGCCTCCTACTTCTATCGCTTCCCGCACGGCAAGATGCAGATGACGATGGTGTCCGACGGTCCGCTCCCGCTCGGCGATCCGTCGGGCGCGTTCCTCGGCGCCAGCAAAGAGGAAGTCCTCAAGATGCTGACGGATAACTTCCTGTCGCCGACAAACGCCGTGCTCGAGCAGAACATCCTCGTCATCAACACCGGCGACAAGCTCTACATCGTCGATACCGGCATGGGCACGTCGACGATGTTCGGCCCGACGACCGGCAAGATGCTGTCGACGCTGAAAGCCGCCGGCATCGACCCCGCCGACGTCGATGGCATCCTCGCGACGCACGCGCACTGCGATCACGTCTGGGGGATCATGAACGACAACGGCAAGCCGAATTTCCCGAACGCGCAGATCTACATCTCGCAGGCGGACTTCGACTTCTGGACGGACGAGGCCAAGCTCTCGATGAAGGACCCGGCCTACATGAAGCCGTTCGTCGAAGGGGCGCGGAAGAACCTGCTCCCCGTCCGCGACCGGATCGTGTTCTTCAAGGACGGAGAAGAGTTCCTGCCGGGCATCCAGGCGATCTCGGCGCCGGGCCACACCATCGGTCACACCGTCTTCATGATCACGTCCGACGGCAAGACGATGGCGGCGATCGGCGACCTGACCCACCACCACATTCTGCTCGTCGAGAAGCCGCGCTTCGAGTTCGCCTATGACACCGACCCGAAACAGTCGGCCGGCTCGCGCGTGCGGATTCTGGACATGCTGGCGGCGAACAAGATTCCGCTCGCCGCCTACCATTTCCCATGGCCCGGCTACGGGCATGTCGTGAAGAACGGCGACGGCTTCCGCTACATCGCCGCGCCCATGAACATGTCGCTGTAGACTGCAGCGAAGGCGACTTCGGCCGTCAAAGCAAAGGGGCCGGCGCTTGCGCGCCGGCCCCTCGTGTTTCGTGGTCGCGGAGCAGACTACTTCTGCGTCGCGGTCCAGCTTCCGCTGCGGCCGCCGCTCACGGTGCCCGACATGGACTTGCCGTCGATCTTGCCCGTGTACTTGGCATCACCGACGTTGAAGCTCACCTCGGTCCCGCGCACGCGGCCATCCGTGATCTCGGTCGGACCGAGCTTGCCGCTCAACATCTGATACTTCTGCTCGAGCTTCAGCTCGGCCTCGCCAAGCTGCCAGCTCCCGCCCGCCTTCGCCGGCACGATCCACAGCAGGGCCTTGCAGTAGTTCGTGCAGTCGTCGGTGACCGTCGCCGTCTCGTCGGCCTGCCAGTCGCCCATGGTGAAGGTGTTCGAGACGACACGCGTGCCGGGCTTCAGCTCCAGGAGCTTCGGCGCCAGCTTCTCGTTGATCCAAGGCAGCAGGAACATCGTGATGATCTGCGCCTTCGAGAAATCGCTCTCGAAGAGATCAGCCTTCTCGAACGTCGCCTTGTCAGCAACGCCGGCGGCCTTGGCGGCCTTTTGCGCGACTTCGACCATCTGCGGATTGTACTCGATGCCGTGAGCCGTGAGCCCTTTCTTCGCGGCCGTGATGACCGTGCGCCCGTCGCCGGACCCGAGGTCGATCAGGTAATCCTGCGGCGTCGCCTTGGCGATCTCCAGCATCTTGTCGACGAGAGACTGCGGCGTCGGCACCCACACCACGTCCTTGCCCGCTTGGCCGACCTGCGGCTCGAAGGGCTTGCTGGAGGTCTGCTCCTGCGCCACCGATGAAAGTGCCGTAGCGACCAGCAGTACACCGGCGAACAGGGCCAGGCCCGCGCGGGCTCTGCCTGACCAGCCGGCGGCCGCCACCGGCGTTCGGAGGGGGCTCGATGGGGCACGCGTCGGAACTCTGTCCATGCTGGATTTCCTCGTTTCTGATCGTGGTTGTCGGGTCGATCGGCGAGACTGGGCGTCACCGCCGGGCATTCGCTTCAAGTGAGATCACGCCGCCGCGACACGGCGGAGCTGTCGGCTCGTAGACTATCGGCGTCCTGAGACAGGCAAAGACATCGGCAGGTAAATTCTCGGTGAGACCTTTCGTTGCTCGTCAGGCCAGCAGCCCGATAGCCAGAAATTACGGCCGAATCCGGCAGGCACCGGACATATGGTTATCGAGAGCTCGAACCCCCTCAGCACCATGTTCGCTGCCGGCGCGACGAGCGTCAATGCGCAAGGAGATCTTCGACCGCGCGACGCAGTACGGCCTCGTCCTCAGCGCATTGCACCGGGTTGCCTGCCCGATGGCCCCAGATGGACTCGATGGCGCGCAGCTCCGCATTGGGGATCAGGCGCGTCTCCGCTTCGCCGTCGGCGAGCGTGAAATAGAGGTCCGTTGTCGAGGGCATGATGATCGTCCGGGCCTTGATGGCACCGAGCGCCGCTTCGAGATTGCCACCGTAGATCGGATTGTCGGAGATGTCCGAGAGGTACCAGGTCTCGATCATCGAGAGCAGGTCCTCGGCCGCGCGGCGCAGATAATTCCCTTCCCAGGCGCGCACCAGATAGTCCTCGAGCGACGCATAGCCGATCGTCGCCCAGAGCTTCTCCCGATAGAAAGCCTGGCTCATGGCCCAGCCTGCATAGACGCGCGCGAAGGCGCGCAACGCCTCCACCGGCCGCGCAACGAAACGCCCGTCGCGATAACCGGCATCGCTTCGCAGAATGGCCCGGATACCCTCGAGAAAGACCTTGTTGTGCGGGCTGGTCCGGGCTGCCGTGCACACTGCGCAGAGGCGCTCGACCCGATCCGGAAGGATCGCGCCCCAATGCAAGACCTGCTGGCCTCCCATGGACCAGCCATAGGCGAGCGCCACCTTCGTCACGCCGAAGCGCTCGCGCAGCAGGCGTTCCTGAGCGTGCACGTTGTCCCAGTGCGTGAAGACGGGATTGCGCCCAGCGCCGAAGGGCTCCGCGAGATTGCTTGGCGATGAGGAGAGGCCATTGCCGAGCTGGTTCGGAATGATGATGAAATAGCGCTCCGGATCGAGCACCCGGCCCGGCCCGATCAGCCAATCGATGTCGGTATGATGCGCTGCGTAGGAGGTCGGATAGAGAATGACATTCGACTTGTCGGCCGCGAGCCGCCCATACGTCTTATGGGCGAGATGCGCCTTCGGCAGCGTCAGTCCGCGCTGGAGTGCCAGAGGTCCAAGCTCGAACGTCTCATGGTCGGCCATGGTCCTTCCCCCTCGTGATGAATGGCGCCTGCGCCTTGCCTATACCGGGCCGATCCCGACGGGCGCCGGAAACGCATCCGGAATGCGCCCGAGAGACTGGACTGCTGCCTGCATCGCCACGATGTAGCCGTACGGTCCAAGCCCGCAGATGACCGCCTTGACCGATCCCGACACCTTCGAATGCCGGTGCAGCTCGTCGCGCGCATGAATGTTCGAGATGTGCAGCTCGATCACCGGGCCCTCGAAGATCTTGATGGCATCGATGATTGGGATCGACGTGAAGGAGAGGCCCGCGGGATTGATGATGATGGCATCTGCGCTCTCGCGCGCCGCCTGGATGAGATCGACGAGGACGCCTTCGTGGTTCGACTGATGGAACTCCAGTTGCACATCCAGCAGCCCGGCAAATTCGCGACAACTGCGCTCGATGGCATCGAGACGCGTCGACCCGTAGATATGCGGCTCGCGGATGCCGAGCAGATTGAGGTTCGGTCCATTGAGTATCATGAGCCGTGTCGGCACGAGGTCCCTCCTGTCCGTGTTTTTGCCTGCAGAATGGGACGGCGGGCGGGGCTGGCGCAACCGTCCTTCTGGAACCGCCGGGCTTCCGCGATCACATCGCCCATATTGTCACAAAACTGTCGTATAAGGAGCAGTCGTCGCGAACCCCGCGTGGCAAGCGTCCCCGCGACCGCCCCTCTGCAACCGCCCAGCCCCGGATTTTGATTTGATGAATGCGGTGCCCCACGAGCTTCTCATCATGCTGGCACGCATCTTCGGCGCGCTCGCCATCGGCGCATTGATCGGCGCCGAGCGCAGTTTCCACGGCCGGCCCGCAGGCTTCCGCACACACGCGCTCGTCTGCACCGCCTCCTCGCTCCTCATGCTCGTCACGGTCTACCAGAGCCACTGGATGACCGAGCTCGCCATGGAGGCCATCCGCACCGACCCGACCCGCATGGCGCAGGGCATCATGACCGGCATCGGCTTCCTCGGCGCTGGCGTGATCTTCAAGGAAGGCCTGACGGTCCGCGGACTGACCACGGCGGCATCGATCTGGATGACTGCCTCGATCGGTATTCTGGTCGGTATCGGCTTCTGGTTTCCGGCCCTGATCGGCACGATCGCGACGCTGCTCATCCTGAGCGCATTCCGCCTCATCGAGGCCCGCATGCCGAGCGAGTTCTCTGCTCACTTTCACGTGCGTTTCCGGCGCGATGCCGTCATCGAGGAGGACAGGCTGAGGTCCCTCGTCGGCGAGCACGGCTTCACAGTCGCCAATATGCACTCGCGTCTCGTCGAGGGCGGCAAGCTTTTCGAGTACCGCATGGTCATCCGTAGCCGCAATCGCGCGGAAGGACAGGCGCTCGCCCGGCACCTGCTCGCGTTGCCGGATGTCGTCGAGTTCCGCATTTCCCCGACGGGCGACTGAGCTCGCGCGGCGCGCCGCAGTTGCCGCGCCGCGCGCCGGCAGGTACAGAGTGGGCCAACTTCACAGAGCGAGCGCACGCCACTCCCCATGGCCCTGGAAATCGAGCGAAAGTTTCGTGTAAGCGGTGACGGCTGGAAGCCGCTTGTCAGCCGCACGCGGCGCCTGCGCCAAGCCTACCTCACCAAGACCGGCCGCCTTTCCATCCGCGTCCGCATCGACGGCGACGCCGCCGGCACGCTCACCATCAAGGCCGCGCGCTCAGGGATGGAGCGTCACGAATACGAATATGCGATCCCCCTCACCGATGCCGAGGAATTGATGCTGCAGCGCGATGGCTCGGTCATCAGCAAGGTCCGCCACATCGTGCCAATCGGCGGCCTCGAGTGGGAGATCGACGTCTTCGACGGCGAAAACGCCGGGCTCGTGATCGCGGAGATCGAGCTCGACCGGCCCGACCGCACCTTCGAGCGCCCCGACTGGCTCGGCGAGGAAGTCACCGGCGACCGCCGCTACTACAATGCCGACCTCGCCAAGCGCCCGTACGCGAGCTGGACGCGCGGGCGCTAGGTCGGCCGTTGACACTAGGCGTCCGCCCGACCCTCTCGCACACGCTGCCCCGCCGCGGCCGCCGTCGCCGGCCGCTGACACTGGCGCAGGGCATCGACGATGAGCTTCCCGAGCGCGGTGAAATCCTCCTTCCGCGGCGAGGTCCGGCGCCATGCGAGGCCGAGCGTGCGCGACGGCTCGGGATCGGCAAAGCGGCCGATGCTGACACGGCCGGCCACAGCCTCCACGCCGATGCTGATCTCGGGGAGGAAGGTCAGGCCCATGCCGTTTGCGACCATCTGCACGATCGTCGACAGGCTCGAGGCGCCAAACGTATCGACACCCTCCGCCTGGCGCAGGTGACAGAAAGCGAGCGCCTGATCGCGCAGACAGTGACCCTCCTCGAGCAGCAGCAGGCGATCGCGCTCGAAGAGCTCAGGCGTGACCCTGACGCGCCTGCTGAGCTTGCGTCCCGGCGGCATCGCCAGCAGGAAGCGGTCCTCGATGAGCCGCAGCGTCTCGATCTCGGGATGCTCGACGGGCAACGCGAGGAGCAGGAGATCGAGCGTACCGTCAATGAGCTCGGCAAGAAGCTGCTCCGTATGCGTTTCGCGAACGCGGAGTGCGAGCTGGGGATATGCCTCGCTGATGAGCGGCAGCAGCACGGGCAGCACATAAGGCGCCACGGTCGGAATCACGCCGAACCGGACCGGCGCCGAGAGCGGCTCGCCCGACTGCCGCGCAACGTCGCCGATGTCGCGCACCTCATTCAGGATACGCAGCGCGCGGCGCGCGACCTCGCGCCCCGCCGCGGTGAGTTGCGCGCCCTGGCGCCGGCGCTCGACGAGCGGCGTGCCGA
>CAUJKI010000476.1 GCA_963205015.1 Pseudomonadota bacterium | reverse complement strand
CCCATGGCGAGTGCGGTGCGGATCGTCTCCTGCGCCTTCGCCGGCCCGACCGATACGGCGACTATCTCGGTGACGGCGCCCTTTTCCTTGAGGCGGATCGCTTCCTCGACCGCTATCTCGTCGAACGGGTTCATCGACATCTTGACGTTCGCGAGCTCCACACCCGACCCGTCAGCCTTGACCCTGATCTTGACGTTGTAGTCGACGACCCGCTTAACGGGCACCAGCACTTTCATTGATACGGCGCTCCCCAGACCTCAGGAAATTCAGCTCCTTAACGGCAATGCGGAAAAGGGCACCCGCCTTGGCGCGCCGAGCCGATTGCGCGTTGATATACAGCGGTCACGCTCCTCGGCCGAGCGGCCAGCGGACCTCCGCACGATGCCGTTATTTCGGCGTCTCGCAGATGCGAAATAAGACTAGGGCGTGTCAATTTGCAAGTCAATCGTGCGACAGTTTGTCGTTGTTTTAGGCAGACCCTGCCATGCATTACGCGGGCGGCGTACTGCGCTCCAGCCGACGCCGCAAACATTGCGCCCGAGGCGGGGCGCCGCCTAGTGTCCGTTTCGTCATGGGCGGCGCCCGTGCGGATATCTTCACCAACTTCAAGGAGCACCTCATGGCTGGCGCGGCGGCGGCAGGTGGCGGCAGCGGGCAGCAGGCCGCGGGAGCCCTCGGCGACGTCGTCGTGCTCGACCTGACGCAGATGCTGGCGGGACCGTTCGTGACCATGATGCTCGCCGACCAGGGCGCCCGCGTCATCAAGATCGAGCCGCCGGGGGGAGATGCGACACGCCTCTTCGGGCCCTTCATGCCAGGACAGGTGGGCGTGCCGGAAGGAGGCTATGGCGGCTACTTCGGTTCGACGAACCGCAACAAGGAATCGATCGTCATCGACCTCAAGTCCGAGGCCGGGCGCACCATCCTGAAACGCCTCGTCGCCAAGGCCGACATCCTGGTCGAGAATTTCCGCGCGGGCGTGATGGAGCGCCTCGGGCTCGGCTATGAGGCGCTTGCCGAGATCAATCCGCGCCTCGTCTATGGCACGATCCGCGGCTTCGGCGATCCGCGCTCGGGCCGCAGCCCCTATGCCGAGTGGCCAGCCTACGACATCGTTGCGCAGGCCATGGGCGGCATCATTGCGATCACGTCTCCAACGCCGGGTGGCCCACCGACAAAAATAGGTCCCGGCGTCGGCGATCTCATTCCGGCCATGCAGTGTGCTTTCGGCATTCTCGCGGCGCTGCATCGCGCGCGGGCAACGGGGCGCGGCCAGTTCGTCGATGTCGCGATGGTCGATGGTGTGCTGGCCGCCTGCGAGCGGCCGGTGTTCCAATACGCCTACGACGGCAAGTCACCTGGACCTGAAGGCAACAGCCATCCGCTGCTCTGTCCTTACGGACTGTTTCCGGCGAAGGACGGCTGGGTCGCAATTGGATGTCCGCATGACGAATTCTGGCGGCTGCTCGTGAAGACGATCGGGCGGCCCGAACTGGCCGAAGATGATCGCTATCGTCTGACGCGCGATCGCCTCGACCGGCGGGCGGAGGTGGAAGGCCTCGTCACGGACTGGACTTCGGCGCGCACCAAGGCGGAGATCACGGAAGTGCTCGGCGGCAAGGTCCCGTTCGGTCCCGTGCGCAGCTTCGACGAGATCTTCGCCGACCCGCATATCGCGGCGCGCAACATGCTCGCCGAGGTCGAGTTGCCCGGTGTGACTGACCGCACGTTCAAGGTCGCAGGTACGGCCGTGAAACTCTCCGATACCCCCGGCGGCGTGCGCACGCGTGCGCCGATGACGGGTGAGCACACGGCGAAGATTCTCGCAGAGTTCGGATTTGATGCCGCCGAGATCGAGAAGCTCAAGGCCTCGCGCGCCGTCGTGTGAAGTCTCAGGCCGTTCGCGCACGCGGATGCGCGAGATCGTAGACCTTGAGCAGGCGCTCCCGATCGACCTCGGTATAGACCTGCGTCGTCGATAGCGAGGCGTGACCGAGCAGTTCCTGGATCTGTCTCAGATCCGCGCCCGCCGAGAGCAGATGCGTTGCAAAGGAGTGGCGGAGCGCGTGCGGCGTTGCCGTCTCCGGCAGGCCGAGCGCGCCGCGCAGGCGCTCCATCAGGAGCTGGATGATGCGCGGCGAAAGCGGCCCGCCCTTGGCGCCACGGAACATGGGCTCGTCCTTCTCGAGCGGGAACGGGCAAAGCTCGAGATAGCGCGCGACCGCCTGCTGAATGGCGGGGAGGATCGGAACCAGGCGCTCCTTGCCGCCCTTGCCGGTGATGCGCAGAGCCTCGCGCCCTGATACCGGCGCATCGGCGAGTGTAAGCCCGAGGGCTTCGGAGATGCGCAGGCCCGCGCCGTAGAGCAGCAGCAGCACAGCCAAATCGCGTGCGCGTACCCAGTCGAGATCGGCGGCCATATCCGCTTCGACGACGTCGGCGGCTTTGGCAATAGTGAGAGGTCGTGGCAGGCCGCGGGCGACGCGCGGCGTCCCGACCTTGAGAATGGCGTGATTCTTGAGCGTTGCATTGGCCTCGAGCCAGCGGAAGAACTGGCGGAAGGAAGACATGGTGCGCGCCAGCGAGCGGTTCTCGACACCGAGACGACGGCGATGCGCGAGGAAGGCGCGGAAGACGGGCGGCTCGAGCGCGCGGATGTCGGCGAGTGCCGGGGCGCGACCGAGGCGATGCGCGAGCCAGTGGCAGAGCTGGCGCCAGTCGCGATCGTAGGCTTCGATGGTGTTCGTGCTGGCCGCGCGCGCGATGAGATGCTCGCGCCAGCGCGCGAGGGCGGCGTCGAGATCGTCTGCGATCGAGAGGTCGCCGGTCTCCTGCATCGTGCGGGCTCCAGCCGGTCCGCTTCCTGTGCTATTCAGCGCTCGGCTGCTTCGGTTAACAAAGTCTTAAAACATATTGGGAGGAGACCGTGAGCCAGCGAGTGGAATGCGACGTCCTCGTCGTCGGCTCCGGCGCAGGCGCGTTCGCGGCGGCGATCACGGCGCGCCATCACGATCTCGATGTGCTGATGGTCGAGAAAGAGCCGCTCTTCGGCGGCACGACCTGCTACTCGGCGGGCGTGATCTGGATCCCCGGGAGCGCGCAGGCCAAGGCCGCCGGTATCGAGGACAGCGCTGCCGAAGCCTTGCGCTATCTCGAAAGCATTGCCGGAAACCGTCTCGACAGGGCGCGCGCCGAAGCCTTTCTCGCGACGGGGCCGGAAATGCTGGCCTTCCTCGAGACGAATACGCCGGTGCGCTACGGGATCGTGCCGACCTGGGCCGACTACGAGCCCGACCTGCCCGGCGGATCGAATGGCGGCCGCTCGCTCGCGCCCGATGTGTTCGATGGTCGTCGCCTCGGCGCACGCTTCGACCGGCTTCGCCCGCCGCTCCCGTCCATGATGCTGCTCGGCGGCATGATGGTCGGGCGCACGGACCTGCCGCACCTCTACAACATGCTGCGCGTGCCGAAATCGGCGTGGCATGCCGCGCGCATGTTCGCGCGCTATGGCCGCGACCGGCTCGCCTGGAAGCGCGGCACGCGGCTCGCCAATGGCAACGGCCTCATCGCGGCGCTCGCACTGAGTGCGGAGGAGAAGGGCATTCCGCTCTGGCTCGAAGCGCCGCTCACCTCGCTTGTGCAGGAGGAAGGACGCGTTGTCGGCGCGATCGTGCGCAAGGAAGGCCGGGGCGTGGAGATACGCACACGACGTGGCGTGGTGCTGGCGTGCGGAGGTTTTGCCGGCGACGCGGCACTCAAGGCCCGGCTCTATGCGCACGTTGCGGCAGGTCGCGCGCATCAGTCCCTGCCGCCGGCGACCAACAGCGGCGACGGCATCAGGATCGCGACGGGTGCTGGCGCTGCCTTCCACGAGGATGTGCACTTTGCGGCGGCCTGGACGCCGGTCTCGCACCTGCCGCAGCCTGACGGCACGAAGCTGCCGTATCCCCACTTCATCGACCGCGGCAAGCCCGGCTACATCGCGGTCGATCGGCGCGGCAGGCGCTTCGTCAACGAGGCGAAGTCGTATCACGTATTCGTGCCGGCCATGATCGAGGCCTGTCGTGGCGATGCCGAGGCCGAGTGCTGGAACATCTGCGACCACACGGCTATCCGGCGCTGGGGGCTCGGCGCTGCGCCACCGCGACCCGCGCGCCTGAAGCCCTATCTCGCCTCGGGCTACATCATCGCCAGCGCGACGCCCGAAGAGCTGGCCCGGCGTCTCGGGATCGACCCGGTCGGTCTCGTCACGACGATCCGTACGTACAACGAGGGCGCGCGGCAGGGCGTGGACCACGAGTTCGGCCGGGGGACGGACGCCTATCAGCGGTTCAACGGTGCGGCGGGACATCTACCCAATCCCTGCGTTGCGCCGCTCGATCGCCCGCCTTACTACGCGGTGCGCCTCATCCCCGGCGACATTGGCACGTTTGCGGGGCTCAGAACCGACGCCTCGGCCCGGGTGCTCGATAAAGAAGGGCAGCCGATCGGAGGGCTCTATGCTGCCGGCAATGACATGGCGAGCGTGATGGGCGGCACCTATCCGGGCGCCGGCATCACCATCGGACCGGCCCTGACGTTCGGCTATATTGCCGGGCGGCACTTGGCCGGGAAAAATTGATCCCTCCGCGGTAAGTGTTTGCTAACCGCCACATTTTGGCCTATTGGCGGGCGACCTTGCTGTTCAGGGCCGGACCACGTATGTTGCGCCGCGAAATCAGTGCACGCGCGCGGCCTCCGGTGCTACAAGCATCTGCCGCGTCCGCCGCGGAATTTCCTGCGGCCTCCGAACGGTTCACCGAATGCCCATCGCCAACCTCGATCCGGCCCGCCTGGGGCGCCTTTATGGCGTTGCCGATGGCGCGCGCGTCGTGGTCGCCATGTCGGGCGGCGTGGACAGCTCGGTTGCCGCCGCCCTCGCCAAGGCGGCCGGCTATGACGTCGTCGGCATCACGCTGCAGCTCTACGATCATGGCGCGGCCACGGCGCGGAAGGGCGCGTGTTGTGCCGGTCAGGACATCCATGATGCCCGCCGCGTCGCCGAGCATCTCGGCATCGCGCACTACGTCCTCGACTACGAGCGGCAGTTCCGTGAGGCCGTCATCGCGCCGTTCGCCGAGAGCTATCTCGCGGGCGAGACGCCCATTCCCTGCGTATCGTGCAATCAGAACATCAAGTTTTCGGGCCTTCTGGATACGGCGCGTGAGATCGGTGCCGCCGCGCTGGTCACAGGACACTACGTCGACTGGCAGACCGTCGACGGAAGCCCGGCGCTGTTCCGCCCCGCCGATCTCGGCCGCGACCAGAGCTACTTCCTTTTTGCCACGACGCGCGAGGAGCTTGCCTTCCTGCGCTTTCCTCTCGGCGCCTTGCACAAGGCTCAGGTGCGCGAGCTTGCGCGCGTACTTGCGCTGCCCGTCGCCGAAAAGGCCGACAGCCAGGACATCTGCTTCGTGCCGCAGGGCCGCTACAGCGATGTGATCGAACGGCTGAAGCCGGAAGCGGCGACCCCCGGTAACATCGTTCATGAGGATGGGCGCGTGCTCGGCCGGCATGATGGCATCATCGGCTTCACCGTGGGCCAACGCCGTGGGCTTGGTGTAACGGGTCGCGAGCCGCTGTACGTGGTTCGATTGGATGCCAGCCGTGCAGAGGTTGTGGTCGGGCCGCGAGACAGCTTGCGTGTGCGCACGATTGTGCTTAAAGACGTCAACTGGCTCGGTGACGAGCCGGTCGATGGCGGGGGCGCCATGCGGATACGTGCCAACGTACGCGTGCGTTCATCTCAAGAGCCGATGACCGCGTATCTCTCGCTCGAGGGGCGCGCGGCAACGGTCGTTTTGGACGACGGAGAGTTCGGGGTGGCTCCGGGACAGGCGTGCGTCTTCTATTCTTCCGAAACAGCGGCGCGCGTGCTCGGTGGCGGTTGGATCACGTCGACATCCGCCGGCATCAACGAGGCAGGTCTCGTTGCCGCATCGCGGACAGCGGGGCCTCTTGCTGGCGTGCGCGTGAGCGTTGCGGCTGGTGCGGGCGAATGAAGGGCGGCGGGCCTTCGGTCCGCGATGGGTGCATTGACGAGGAATGACGTCGATGTTGCGTTCGGAAAATCGGCAAGGAACGTCGAGGATGCAGAACAGTACGGCGGGGCGCGCGGCCGCAGCTCAGATGGACGAGGCTGCCATCAAGACCGCCTATCGGCGCTGGGCTCCCGTCTACGACAACACGTTCGGCCGCTTCACGACCGAAGGTCGCCGGCACGCCGTCGAGATCATCAACCAGCGCCACGGCAAGGTGCTGGAGGTCGGCGTCGGCACCGGGCTGTCGCTTCCCGACTATGGCCGCCACCTCGAGATCGTCGGCATCGATCTCTCGCCGGAGATGCTCGACAAGGCACGCGAGAAAGTCGTCGAGGAAGGCCTGAGCAATGTCACCGGTCTCTACGAGATGGATGCGACCGAGCTCACGTTCCAGACGGGCTCGTTCGACACCGTCGTTGCAATGTACGTCATGACCGTCGTGCCCGACCCCGAGAAGGTCATGCGCGAACTCGCGCGGGTGTGCAAGGTTGGCGGCGAGGTCATCCTGGTCAATCATTTCAGCCAGGAAGAAGGCGTCCGCGGCTGGGTCGAGCGCCGCATGGCACCGTTTGCCGACAAGCTCGGCTGGCGGCCGGTATTCGACGTCGACCGCGTCATGGTGTGCGACAACCTCAAGCTGGTTGGGCGGCGTGCGCTCAGGCCTTGGGGTCTCTTCACGATGCTGCGCTTCGAGAAGATGCGCGAGATCGTGCAGGTCGCGGCCGAGTAAGGTTTCCAATCGACAGGTAGGGGCCTTCGGCGTGCTCCGAGGGCAGGCAGGACAACGGGGCCGCAGGCGCGCAGTCCTTCGTTGTTGGTCCTTGCTTCTATTGACAGTTCTTGCACGGCGTCCTTATACGGGAGCGCCGGTTGCGGCGGGGTAGCTCAGGTGGTTAGAGCGAAGGTCTCATAATCCTTAGGTCGGCGGTTCAAGTCCGCCCCCCGCTACCACTATTTTCACAACGTCTCGAGACGTATCGCCGAGATCCGCGAAGAGAACGGCCGGCTTTTGCCCAACCGGACCCTAATCTAGCCCCATTGGCCCGCTAACCATCGGCCATTCCGGCGCATGGCGTCACGTCTATTGCCCCCTGTTGCCACACGCCGCTTTCTCCGCTGACGGAGCCCGATGGGCATGCCCGAGCCGCACTTCTCGACACTGGATGATGATCTGCCCCGGACGCTGAGGCGCGCGCGCGATGAGCGCGACGCGCGGGAGCGGGATGCGAACGGCGAGCGCTTTCCCTCGTCTCTCAAGGCTGCGATGGCGGCGGCATCCGATGGTGCCGCGCCGGCATCCGGACAATCCACCCGGCTTCCGCCCTTGCCTGCGGATGGCGTCGTAGTCTCGCGCATTGACGTGCCGTTCCGCAGTCTGGTTGCGTTTTTCATCAAGGCTGTTTTTGCGGCACTCCCGGCGCTAATCGTCCTGATGATCGTGCTGTGGACGATCGGCGAGGTGCTGCAGCGCTATTTCCCGTGGCTCCTCAAGATGCGCATCCTTATTCAGTTCCCTGGCTGATCGCGGTCTGACGGTTTTCACGCGTGCCGTCAGCGGACGCGATCGCAAATTTCTGTGAGGGAACATCTCATCGCTCCTCCTGGTTTGCCTTACACGATGCAGCCACGAGGAGAGAACCAATGCAGAAGCTTACGATAGCAGCCGTCGTGCTCGGTCTATGCATGAGTCCGGCAATCGCCCAGACCGTCGCGCCGGGCAGCGAGGACAAGCCGGCCGGCCAGGAGACCTCACGCGCCGATTGCCTGAAGAACTTCAGAACCGCCGATGCGAATGGCGATGGCACGCTTAGCATCTCCGAGCTGGAGGATGCCAAGGACGTCATCCCGACCCAGCTCGCGCTATCCGGGCCTATTACCGAATCCGAATACATGACGGCCTGTCTCCAGACAGTGCCGAAGGGCGGCTGATCGGGGCGACGTGATGCTCGCCCTGCCGCAGACTGCACGTCACAGGCGGCAGGGCGGGTTGCTTACCCCGTTCTGTGCAAGATCCGGCCGGCAACCGCGTCGAGCTTCGCGACCACTGCGGGGTCGCGCGCCTCGGGCGGCGTAACGATCGCGGTGTCGAGGGCGCGGTCAGAGCCGATCGGGCAGGGCGGATGATCGCGGGGGAAAGTCCGGCAGAGACGCGCGATAATGCGCTGGGCCTTGCTCACGTTTTCCATGAGCACCTTCAGGATCGCCGCGACATCGACCTCGCGATGATCGTCGTGCCAGCAGTCGTAGTCCGTGACCATGGCGAGCGTCGCGTAGCAGATCTCCGCCTCGCGGGCGAGCTTGGCCTCCGGCATGTTCGTCATGCCGATGACGTCGCAGCCCCACGCGCGATAGAGATTCGATTCAGCCCGCGTCGAGAATTGCGGCCCTTCCATCGCAAGATAGGTGCCGCCGCGCGTGATCTCGATGCCCTCGGCGCGCGTGGCCTTCTCGATCTCGTCGGCGAGCGCCGGACTCACCGGATCGGCGACCGAAACATGCGCGACGCATCCCGTCCCGAAGAAGGACTTCTCGCGCGCGAACGTGCGGTCGATGAACTGGTCGACGAGCACGAAGTGGCCAGGTGGGTACTCTTCCTTGAGCGAGCCGCACGCCGAGATCGAGATCAGGTCGGTGACGCCGGCCCGCTTCAGGCAGTCGATGTTGGCGCGGTAGTTGATATCGCTTGGCGGAACGCGATGACCGCGTCCGTGGCGTGGCAGGAAACGGACCGGCAGCCCGTCTACCTCGGCGAACAGGATGGCGTCGGAGGCAACGCCCCACGGGCTCGCGACGATTTCCCAGTGGGGGTTCTCGAGTTCGGGGAGATCGTAGTGGCCGCTGCCGCCGATAAAGCCCAGGACTGTCTTCGCCATCGCGGTTCCTTGCCGATCGCACAAAAGAAATGCGGCGGCCTGAGAGCCGCCGCAGGAGGATTGTCGCGCGACAGGCCGCTGGCCGGCGGCCAGCGTAAGCTATTTGCAGAGCGTCGCGAAAGCCTTGCACTCCGAGCCAAGCCCGCCCTTCCCGCATTTGAAGCGGACCTTGCTCACCTTATAGCCCGGCGCCGTACCGATCTTCTGGCCGCCGGCCATGAACTGCGCCCAGCTACCCCAATCGGTCGCCTGCAGCACGGCTTCCCAGGCCTGGAACTTCGCGCCATCCTCGGTGGAGTTCGTGCCTTGGCCGCCCTTGTTGACGCACGCAGCCGAAGCCACTGACGCCATGCCGAGCGACAACGCGGCTGCCATCGCCGCCGCGGCGATCCCACAACGAATCGTGCTCATTTGCCGTCTTCCCCTGTCAGAGTGGTCGGGTCGCGGTTTCAGTGCCTCCCAGCAACCCGATTCGGGAACTATAGCCGGAGCTGTGTCCGGGTACCGATGCAGCCCAGCCACAGCCACGGCATGATCAGAGCGTGAAGCCGCCATCGACGAGAAAGGCTTGGCCGGTAGTGAAGGCTGCTTCGTCGCCGGCGAGATAGACGGCAATTGCGGCCACCTCCTCCGCCGTGCCGAGCCTGCCCATGGGCTGACGGTCGATGAACATCTGGCGCACTTCGGCGGCCGGCTTCCCGAGCACCTGGGACTGTGCCGCGATGCGCGCATCGAGCGACGGGGACTGTACGGTGCCAGGGCAGATCGCGTTGCAGCGAACGCCCTTGCGTATGAAGTCCGCCGCAACGGACTTCGTGAGGCCGATCACGGCCGCCTTAGTGGCTCCATAGACATAGCGATTGATGACGCCGCGCGGTGCGCCCGCCGCCGAAGCGATGTTCACGATCGATCCGCCGCCCTTGGCGAGCATCCCCGGCAGGAACGCCTGGATCGTGCGGTGCATCGACTTGACGTTGAGGTCGAAGGAGAAGTCCCAGTCGCCTTCAGAGCACTCGAGCACTGTGCCGTGCGCGACGAAGCCCGCGGCATTGAACAGGATGTCGACGGTACCGACCTCCTTCGCGAGCGCATTGACCGCTGCGGTGTCGCGCACATCGAGCCGATGGGTTGCGGCCATGCCTTCGCGCTTGAGCGCCTCGAGGGCGGCGGGGTCGATGTCGGTCGCGATCACGCGGGCGCCCTCGCGCGCGAAGGCGAGCGCCGTGGCGCGGCCGATGCCGGCGCCCGAAGCTGTGCAAAAGGCGGTCTTGCCATTCAAGCGCCCGGTCATGTCGTCCCCTCCCTGTGGAACCCTGTCGTCTGTTGCCGGCCTGAGCTTAGGGCTAGATTGCTCGCGACGGAACCGGGGGACCGCGCGGCTGCAGTTGGGGACGCCGCTACTGGATGGTTTCGCTCTGATAGACGCCCCAGAGCTTGGTCTGCTCGACATAGCCTCTGAAATCGCCGACCGAGATCTGGCACCAGCGCCCGTCACAGCGGCGAATGCCGCAGATGACGCCCGGCTCGAGCAACGCGACCGTGCTCGCGGACGTCGAGTCCTCGCGATAGAGAGGCACGGGTTTGGCCGTGCTCGTGCGCGCCTCATCGGCGGTCCATGCCATCACCACGCCTGTGCGCCGGGCCGACAGCAGCGCATGCGCAACCCAGCCGACGCTGCCGTCCTGGTCGCGGATCTGACGCCAGTTCTCGTGCTCCTGGATGACCTCGACGGGGAGGCCGACGCGGTTGAACACCCACAGGATCTTGTGATCCGTGCCGGGGCCCTGGCGGACCTGCACACGGTCCGCCTTGAGGCTCACGAAGCGCGGGATCGGCAACCCGGTCGAGCTGATGCCGAGGGATTGCGGGACCTGTGCCGGGAGCGGGGTTGCCGAGAGCGCGGCGGCAGCGAGCGCCAACACCCACGCCGGAGCGCGGCGGCCTTTTCGTGCGGCGTGGCGGGATGGCGTGCTTGCCAAGCCTCTTCCTCGTGCTTCCTGCCGTCTCATAGGCCCGGTCAGGGGCCGGTGCCTACGTGATTCTTGCTGCTCGCGCGATGCCGCACGGATCCGATTTATAACATATCAATGAATTCGGCCGGATCGTTGTTCAAGCGGTGAACGATCTCCGCGACGGCGCTGGATGATCGCGGGTTGCGGTCCGGGACGCTCGCGGTTACCACTCTGCCTCGAACATGCCAGGTCGTGCCGCGCCCCCGCCCTCCAGGTGCGTGTGCCATCATAAGCTCAGGTGCCCTGTGGCCGGTCATAGCCTTCCCTCGACCATCATTTCCATGCTGGCGCCCGTTCATCGGGACGGCTGGAAGTTCTTAGGCATCGGTGTCGCCCTGGCGCTGCTGTTCCTCATGGTGTGGGCGCCGCTCGGCTGGCTGCTCGTGCTCGTTTCGGTGTGGATCGCCTACTTCTTCCGCGATCCCGATCGCGTCACGCCGCTGCGCGAGGGGCTGGTGATTGCACCGGCTGACGGCCGCATCTCGGCGATCGAGCGCGTCGTGCCGCCGCCCGAGCTCGGCTTCGGCATCGGCGAGCGTCAGCGCATTTCGATCTTCCTGTCCGTCTTCGATGTACACATCAACCGTGCGCCGGTCGCCGGTCGCATCAGCCGCTCGGTCTACGTGCCGGGGGCGTTCTTCAATGCCGCGCTCGACAAGGCCAGCGCCGACAACGAGCGCCGCGCGCTCGTCATCACGACCGGAGCAGGCGAGGAGATCGGCGTCGTCCAGATTGCGGGGCTGATCGCGCGCCGCATCGTCACGTTCAAGGATGAAGGCGACACCGTCGCGGTCGGTGAGCGCTTCGGGCTCATCCGCTTCGGCAGCCGCGCCGACATCTATCTGCCTGAGGGGAAGACGGCGCTGGTCGCCGTCGGCCAGCGTGCCGTTGCCGGCGAGACCGTGCTCGCCGATCTCACGTCCAGCGAGCCGGAGCGCGAGGCGCGGCTCGGGTAGCGGCGCCACTGTTCAGACAACACTCCGCGGCTCGAGCTCGATGAGCTGCCCGCCATCCATGCGCAGCACACGGTCCATGCGTGCGGCGAGCTCGAGGTTGTGCGTGGCGATGAGCGCCGCGACGCGTTTCACCCGGATCAACTCGATAAGCTCCTCGAACACGACATCCGCCGTCCGCGGATCGAGATTGCCGGTCGGCTCGTCGGCGAGCAGGAGGCGCGGCGTATTGGCGAGCGCGCGGGCGATCGCCGTACGTTGCTGCTCGCCGCCGGAGAGCTCGGCCGGGCGGTGGTCGAGCCGCTCGGCGAGCCCGAGTGCCGTCAGAAGCTCGCTTGCGCGCGCGTGCGCCTGGCGCTTCGTGCGGCCCTGGATGAGCTGTGGCATGGCCACGTTCTCCAGTGCGGAGAACTCGGGGAGAAGTTGGTGGAACTGGTAGATGAAGCCCATCTGAGCGCGCCGGATGCGCGTGCGCTCGTCATCGTTCATGCGCGCGCAGTCGCGCCCGCCGATGATGACCTGGCCGCTGTCCGGCGTTTCAAGCAGACCCGCAATATGAAGCAGTGTCGACTTTCCCGCGCCCGAGGGGCCGACGAGGGCAACGGCTTCGCCGGGCCTGAGCACGGCCGAGGCCGCGTTCAGAACGTCGATCCGGCGCGAACCCTGGTGGAAGGTGCGCCGCAGATCGATGAGCTGGAGGACTGCTCCCTCGAAAGGTGCGCCGCGCTCGGGTGTGAAGTCCTGCACGGTGTGCCTCACTCGTAGCGGAGCGCTTCGACCGGATCGAGACGCGAGGCGCGCCACGACGGATAGAGCGTCGCAAGGACGGACAGGACCAGCGCCATGATCACGATCGCTACGGTTTCGCGAACGTTGATCTCGGCGGGCATGCGCGAGAGGTAGTAGACGGTCGGGTCCATGAGCGTCGTGCCGGTGATCTTCTGCACGAACTGGCGCACGCTCTCGATATTCCAGCAGAAGACGACCCCGAGGATCAGGCCCGCGATCGTGCCGACAATGCCGATCGAGGCTCCTGTGATCAGGAACACGCGCATCATCGCGCCCTTGGTCGCGCCCATGGTGCGCAGGATGGCGATGTCGCGGCCCTTGTCCTTCACCAGCATCATGAGGCCCGAGATGATGTTCAGCGCCGCGACGAGCACGATGAGCGAGAGGATGATGAACATCACGTTGCGCTCGACTTCGAGCACGGTGAAGAATGTCTCGTTGCGCTTGCGCCAGTCGGTGAAGTGAAGCGTCGGTCCGCCGGCGGCCTGAAGCGGCTTCAGGATGTCGGCAACCTTCTCGGGCTCATGGAGAAGGACTTCGATGACATCGACCTGCTCGGGCCGCGAGAAGTAACGCTGCGCTTCCTTGAGCGGCATGAAGATCATGGCCTTGTCGTACTCGGACATGCCGAGCTCGAAGATGGCCGAGACGGTGTAGCGTTTGATTCTTGGCGCCGTGCCGAAGGGCGTCGCGGCGCCCCTCGGCGATACGAGCGTAATGGCGTCTCCCGCCGTCACTCTCAGCATGTTGGCGAGGCGGATGCCGATGGCGAGGGATTCGCTGTTGTCGAAACCGTCGAGCGTGCCGAAGCGGACGTTGTCGGCGACGAGCGGCATCTGGCGGATTGCTCCTTCGCTCACGCCGCGGATGAGGCCGCCGAGCGTCACCGAGCTCGATGAAATCATGGCCTGTCCCTCGACGAGCGGCAGCGCGGCCCTGACGCCCGGCACGGCCGAGAGCCGCTGCGCGGCCTCCGCGTAGTCCGTGAAGGGGTCGGCGACGCGATAGACGATCACGTGACCATTGACGCCGAGGATCTTCTGGATGAGCTCGCTGCGAAAGCCGTTCATGACGGCCATGACGATGATCAGCGTCGCCACGCCGAGCATGATGCCGATGAAGGAAAAGCCGGCGATGACCGAGATGAAGCCCTCCTTGCGCCGCGCCCTGAGGTAGCGGCGGGCAAGCAGCCACTCGAACGGCGCGAAGGGCCGCGTATCAACGCTGGCGGCGCCCGATGTGGTCGTCATCGTCGTTCGGCTCCGGTTCGCGGGTGACGCAGCGGACTGCAAATCCGCAAATGCGGTAAGCGGGCCCCGTAGAATCCCCCGGAGCGTCCGTTGACTACCACAATCCGCCGCAATTAGGGCCGTCGGCTCTTCACGTTTCCCACCGTGGCGCCGAGGCGACAGGAAGGGTGATTCGTCGCAGGCCCTACAGCCATTCCTGCTCGCCGCGCCTCAGGCGCAGGATCTTGTCCTGGGGCACGTCCAGGGCATGGATCTCGCCCCAGTCGAGGCCGAGCACGTGCCCGCGCACAACGCGGCTGACGCCGCCATGGGAGACGGCCACCGTATCCCGTTCGAGGCTCGCGAGCCAAAGGCCGGCACGCTTGGCGAGGTCCTCGTAGCTCTCGCCGTTGCGCGGGCGCCAGCGGTAGGGATCAGCCTTCCGGGCGGCGAACTCCTCGGGGTCGGTGTTGGGCAGATCGTCCCAGATCTGGCCTTCCCAGTGGCCGAAGTTGATCTCCTTGAGGAGGTCGTCACGGGCGAAAGCATCGGGATCGAGACCCATCTCGCGGCGGATGATGCGCATGGTCTCCGACGTGCGCGCGAGCGGGCTCGCGACGAAATCGAAGCTTGCCGACCGGCTCTCGAGAATGCGGCCGAGCTCACGGCCGTTGCGCGCGGCTTGCCCGCGGCCCTTGTCGTTGAGCGCGGTATCCGTCTGGCCCTGGTAGCGCCGCACGGCGTTCCAGTCCGTCTCGCCATGGCGAACGAAGTAGAGTGTAATTCCAGCCTTGAGCACGAATTCAGACCTTGAGGACGAGCTTGCCGTTGTTGCCGCCGGTGTAGAGCAGATTGAGGGTGTCGGTAAAGGTCTCCAGCCCGCCCGTGCGCACATCCTCTCGTATTTTGAGCTTGCCCTCGCGATGCCAGGCCCCGAGTTGCGCAATGGCCTCAGGCACGCGGTTGGCCCAGTCGAGAACGATCAGGCCTCGCATGGTCAGGCGCTGGGTCAGCACGGCGCGCAGGTTCTTCGGGCCCTCGGGCAGCTTGGTCGCGTTGTAACCGGAGATGAGGCCGCAGAGTGCGATGCGCCCGTGCACGTTCATCTGCATCAGGATGGTATCGAGAATATCGCCGCCGACATTCTCGAAGTTGACATCGATGCCTTTCGGGCAGGCGGCCTTGAGCTGCTCGGCGAGATTGCCGCTCCTGTAATCGATGCAGGCGTCGAAGCCGAGCTCGTCGACGACGTAGCGGCACTTGTCTGGCCCGCCGGCGATGCCGATCGCGCGACAGCCCTTGATCTTCGCGATCTGGCCGACGATTGACCCGACCGCTCCCGATGCGGCCGAGACGACGACCGTCTCGCCGGCCTTGGGCTGGCCCACTTCGAGAAGGCCGAAGTAGGCAGTCCAGCCGGGCATGCCGAGCCCACCGACCCAGCGTTCGAGTGGCGCGATCTTCGGATCGACCTTCACGAGACCCTTGCCATCCGAGATCGCATACTGTTGCGCGCCGAGCATTCCCTGCACCGCATCGCCGATCTTGAAGGCGGGGTTGCGCGACGCCTCGACCGTGCCGACCGAGAAGGAGCGCATCACACCGCCGATCGCAACCGGCGGCACATAGGAGCGCCCCTCGTTGATCCAGCCGCGCATGGCTGGATCGAGCGAGATGTAGGCGATCTTCACGCGGATCTCGCCCTCGCCAGGCTCGGCGAGCGGCGCATCCTTCACCGTGAAGACATCAGGCGTCACGATCCCTGGCGCGGGCCGTTTGGCAAGGATGACTTGGCGATTGGTCGGCATCAGCGCCTCCATGCTCACAATGAGAACGACTATTCGGCAGCGGCTCTCGGAAGTGGCGTTTCCTTGGCTGCGCCTTCGGCAATCAGCGCATCGATCTCGGGCTTGGAGAAGCCGGCCGCACTCAGCACCTCGCGCGTGTGCTGGCCGTAGAGCGGCGCGGGGCGCGCGATTTCGGTCGGCGTGCCCGAGAACTTGGCCGGCACGCCGATGGTCTCGACGCGCCCGGCAACGGGATGATCCACGGCGACGACCATGTCGCGCGCGAGGGTCTGCGGATGGCTCAGCATTTCCTTGATCGAGAGAACCGGTCCGCACGGAATGCCCACGGCTTCGAGCTTCTTGAGCCAGTGCTCCGTGCTTTGCTTGCGAAAGCGCTCGTTCAGCAGATCGATGAGCGTATCGAGATTGCCCATGCGGTCGCGGCCCGTGAGGAAGCGCGGATCCTTGCCGAGCTCGGGGCAGCCGAGCACGTCGCAGAGCATGGGATACATCTTCTGGTTCGAGGCGCCGACATTGATGTAGCCGTCGCTCGTCTCGAAGGCCTGATAGGGGCCGTTCAACGGATGGCGCGATCCCATCGGCCCCGGGGACTCGCCTGTCGCGAGTGCGATCGCAGACTGCCAGTAGGTCAGCGTGATGCCGGCCTCGAAAAGCGAGGTATCGACGAACTGCCCTTCACCGGTCTTGAGCTTGTGCGCATAGGCGGCGCAGATTGCCATCGCGCCGAGGATGCCGGCCGTGATGTCGCAGGCAGGCGAGCCGACCTTGACCGGCGGGCGTCCCGGCCCTTCGCCGGTGATGGCCATGAGGCCCGACATGCCCTGCGCAATGAGATCGTAGCCGCCCTGATCGGCATACGGTCCCGTGCGCCCGAAGCCTGAGACTGCGCAGTAAATGAGGCCGGGGAATTCCTTGTGCAGCGTTTCGTAGCCGAGGCCGAGCTTGTCGAGTGTGTCGTGGCGGTAGTTTTCGATCAGCACATCGGCGTCCTTGAGCAGCCGCTTCAAGGCTGCTCGGCCCGCAGGCTTCTTGAGATCGAGCACGATGCCGCGCTTGTTGCGGTTCATCATCATGTAGGCGGCCGGCTCGCCCTTGATGTCGGGCGGCAGCATCCGGCGCGTATCGTCGCCGCCATCGGCCTTCTCGACCTTGATGACATCGGCTCCCATGTCGGCAAGCATCCGCGCCGATGTCGGGCCTGCCATCACATGCGAGAGATCGATGACGCGCATCCCCGTAAGCGGGCCGCGGCGTTCAGGGTACGACATGGTTCCTCCGCCGATTGTTCTTGCGTTCTGCATTGTTGATCCAAGCCTGCCCGATCAGACAGGCGCTCGCAAGCCCAGCTCCTGATCGGCCGGCAGAGGTGCGAAGAGAGCTTCGACCGTTGCGTCGCTCAGTTCCGCCAGGCTCGGCGGCTTCCAGCGCGGCTTCTTGTCCTTGTCGACGAGCAAGGCCCGCACGCCCTCGACGAATTCTCCATCCTCGAACAGGTGAAGGCACAGCCGGAGCTCGACGTTGAGCGCTTCCTCGAGCGCCCCGAGCTTGCGCGCCCGGCGCACGGCCGCGAGTGTTGCAGCCAGGGCCTTGGGCGAGCGCGCCAGCAGCGCCTCCCGCGTTCCGGTAGCCCATTCGTCGTCCTCGCGCGCGAGCGCATCGAGGATCGCGGGGATGTTCGGCTGCGAGAATGTCCGCCCGATGATGTCTGCGCGGTCGGCGAGATTGGAATGCGGCGGCGGCTCCGAGAAGCGCGCGATCGCGCCCTTCACGTCGGACGCCTTTGCACTGCAGAGCGCGGCACGCATCGCATCGAGTTTTGCCGATTGCACGAAGGTATCGGCGAAGCCCGAGAAGATCGTGCCTGCGCCGTGCATGCGCTCGCCGACGAGACCCAGGTATTCGCCGAACGAATCCGGCGCGCGGCCGAGCAGCCACGTACCGCCGACATCGGGAATGAGGCCGATGGTCGTCTCCGGCATCGCAAGCTGCGAACGCTCGGTGACGATGCGTGTCCCGCCCTGCACATGCGCGGAAAGGCCGATGCCGCCGCCCATGACAATGCCGTCCATGATCGGCACGAATGGCTTCGGATAGCGGTGGATCAAGGCATTGAGCGCGTATTCCTCGCGCCAGAAGGCCAGCGCATCGTCCAGCCCCCGCGCGCGTGAATCATAAAGCCAGCGCACATCGCCGCCGGCGCACAAGCCCCGCTCGCCGGCACCATCGAGGATCACCAGCTCGACTGCAGGATCGTCCTTCCAGGCCAGCAAAGCCGGCCATATGGCGCGCACCATGCCGAGCGTCAGCGCATTGAGCGCCTTCGGCCGGTTCAGCGTGATGCGCCCGGCCGTGCCCTCAACGCGGATCAGAACGTCGTCGGTCATCGTCATCATCCCGGCCTCAGATCGTCGGTGTCGGGAAGGCGCCGCGCGCCTTCTCGAAGGCGCGCCCGATGCGCAGCGCCAGCGCATCATCGAAGCGGCGGACGACGATCTGCAGGCTCATAGGCAGCCTGCTCTTGCTCAGCGCTGTCGGGATGGCGAGGCCGGCGAGTGCGAGATAGTTCGCCCAACGCGTGAAGTGAGCCATGGGCGACTTCGTCTCGTCGACCTCGGCTATGGGGATCGCCGGGAAGGGAATCGTCGGCAGGATGAGGGCATCGAGCCGGTCCATGGCTGCGAGGAAAGTGCTGATATCCTTTTCCCGCGCCCGCAGGACATCAAGATAGTCAGCAGCCGAAATGGTCTTGCCGCCAAGGAAACGCGTGCGGATCGGGTCCGCCATGCCGGACTTCGGATCATCGATGAGCTTGCGCCAGTTCGCATAGCCTTCCGACGCGATGATGATGCCTGTCGCGCGCGTGAAGCTGTCGAATGACTGTGGCATCTTGAAGGGCTCGATGCGTGCGCCGAGCTTCTCCAGTGTGCCGGCCGCCTTGGCGATATCGGCCCGGACTTCCTCGGTTGTGAGCGTGAGATCCTCGTCGACGACACGGCCTATGCGGAGGCCGGCGACGCCCTTTTCGAGATCGCGAAAGGGATCGATGGCGCGGAAATCCTCGGTGGATGGATCCTCGGGATCATGCCCGAGCATGGCGGCGAACATGCGCGCCGTCGTCGTCACATCGCGCGCGAGCGGGCCTGCCGTATCGAGCGTCTGCGACAGCGGCGCGATCCCCGAGCGCCCGATGAGACCGATCGACGTCTTGAGCCCGACGCAGCCGCAGAGGGCAGCCGGAATGCGCACCGAGCCGCCCGTGTCCGTGCCGAGGCCGCCCGGCAGGATGCCGGCGCCGACGATCGAGCCGGTGCCGCTCGACGAGCCGCCCGGAATGCGATGGACCTTGAGGTCCCAGGGGTTCCACGGCGTGCCGACAGTGACGTTCGTGCCGTAGCCGCCGAAGGCATATTCGACCGTGTGCGTCTTGCCGACGACGATGGCGCCGGCCGTGCGCAGCTTCGTCACTACATGTGCGTCCCGCCGTGCCGGCTCGGCCTGCTTGCGCGTAAGCGATCCGCATCCCGAGACGAGCCCTTCGACATCGGCAATATCCTTGATGCCGAGCGGGACCCCGTGCAGGAGGCCGTGCGCTGCGCCTTCCGCGACGCGCACATCGGCGAGCCGCGCCTCGGCGCGCGCGCTCTCGGGCGTGACCTGGGTGAGCGCGTGGAGCTTCTTGTTGGCCGCCTCCACGGCCTCGAGGGTGCTCTCTATGGCGGCGGTGATGGCGCCGGCGGCTGCAGCTTTCGGGGACTTGGACATGAGGGCTCACCGCTCCGTTGGATCTGATGCTGGCGGACGAAGGAGCCTACCACCCCCGGCGCGGCGGGAGCGAGGGCCGTCGGCGCAGGGGCGCCTTGCGCGTGGCAGGCGCCTCTTGGAAATCGAGAAAAGACCGGGGTGTGGGCTGCCCCGTCGCGGCTCAGGCGCGAAGCAAGTCAAGCACTCGGCAGCCCGTGCGCGAGGGCGAGGAGCACCTTGAGATGCGCGGATGCCTCGAACGGCGCGACGCGCAGGAGGGGCACTTCGGCGCCGAGGATGGTCCAGCTCGGCGGGGGGACGGGCAGGCGCTCGACGGGGGCCTGAGCCGCGAGTTCGACAGCCAGCCCGATCTCCGCCGCCGGGACGTTCGGCACCGCCACGATCCCGAGCCCGCGGACCTCAATTCGGCCGGCGATCGCGTCATGCGCGCGTGCCACCAGCCCGCCCCCGCTCCGATCGACGATGACCTGATCGTCGGCCACGAGCGTCGTTAGGCAATGCCGGCCGTCGATCCAGGCGCCTTGCAGGATGCAGCGCAGCGCGAGGTCGGATTTCCCCGCACCCGGCGGCCCGAGGATCAGCGCAGCCCGGCCGTCGAGTGCGATGGCCGTCGCATGGATCTGGCTCCTTGTTCCGCTCATGGCGCCGGGGCTCCGCTTCAGGGTCCGAAGGCTGATATGCGCCGCACGATCCGAGTATGTCCGAGTACGACGCCTTGAGCTATGGTCCAGACTGGAAACGTTCTCGAAACCGGGGCAAGTCTCATGAAAAACGGCAAGAAGTCTCCCAACGGCGTCCGCAAGGTAAAGCCTTCGGAGCTACGCTCCAAGGCGTGGTTCGACAACCCGGATAATGCCGACATGACAGCGCTCTACCTCGAGCGCACGATGAACTTCGGCCTGACCCTCGACGAGTTGCAGTCCGGCAAGCCCATCATCGGCATCGCGCAGTCGGGCTCCGACCTCTCCCCGTGCAACCGCCATCACCTCGTTCTCGCCGAGCGTGTCCGCGAGGGCATTCGCGAGGCGGGCGGCATTGCCTTCGAGTTCCCGCTCCATCCCATTCAGGAGACGTGCAAGCGGCCGACCGCAAGCCTCGACCGCAATCTCGCCTATCTCTCGCTCGTCGAAGTGCTCTACGGCTATCCACTCGATGGCGTCGTGCTGACGACGGGTTGCGACAAGACCACGCCATCGCAGATCATGGCGGCCGCGACAGTCGATCTGCCGGCGATCGTCCTTTCGGGCGGGCCTATGCTCAACGGCTGGTTCAAGGGTGAGCGTACAGGCTCGGGTACGATCGTGTGGAAGGCGCGCGAGATGATGGCGCGCGGCGAGATCGAGTACAAAGAGTTCCTTGAGCTGGTGGCGTCGTCGGCTCCATCGGCAGGGCACTGCAATACGATGGGCACGGCCTCGACCATGAACAGCCTCGCCGAGGCGCTGGGCATGAGCCTGCCGGGCTGCGCTGCAATTCCCGGCCCCTACCGCGAGCGCCAGCAGATGGCGTATCTCACCGGCAAGCGCATTGTCGAAATGGTGTGGGAGGATCTGAAGCCTTCCGACGTCCTGACGCGCGCGGCCTTCGAGAATGCGGTCGTCGTCAACTCGGCGATCGGCGGCTCGACGAACGCACCGATCCATCTGAATGCCATTGCACGCCACATCGGCGTCGAGCTCGACAATGACGACTGGGAAAAGCTCGGCTACGAGATTCCGCTGATCGTGAATCTTCAGCCTGCGGGCGAATACCTTGGTGAGGAGTATCATCGCGCGGGCGGCGTGCCGGCGGTGGTCGCCGAGCTGATCACCAAGGGCAAGATCAACAAAAAGGCCGTGACGGTGAACGGCCGGACGCTCTACGAGAACTGCGAGGGCAAGTTCGCCTCGGACCGCGACGTCATCAAGACGTACGATCAGCCAATGAAGCGCAGCGCAGGGTTCCTGAATTTCAAAGGCAACCTCTTTGATAGCGCAATCATGAAGGCGTCGGTCATCTCCGACGAGTTCCGTCAGCGCTACCTGTCGAACCCGAAGGACCCCGAAGCGTTCGAGGGGCGCGCGATCGTGTTCGACGGTCCGGAGGACTATCACAAGCGCATCGACGATCCGAAGCTCGAAATCGACGCGTCATGCCTGCTGTTCATGCGCGGCACCGGGCCGGTCGGTTATCCCGGCGCGGCCGAGGTCGTGAACATGCGCGCGCCCGACTATCTGCTGAAGAAGGGCATCACATCGCTGCCGTGTATCGGCGACGGCCGTCAGTCCGGTACGTCGGGCAGTCCCTCGATCCTCAATGCCTCGCCGGAAGCGGCGACCGGCGGTGGGCTCGCGCTTCTCAAGACTGGCGACATCGTGCGCATCGATCTCAGGAAGCGCACGGCCAATATCAAGATCAGCGCTGCCGAGCTCGAGAAGCGGCGCGAAGCTCTGAAGAAGGCGGGCGGCTACAAGTATCCCGATCACCAGACGCCGTGGCAGGAGATCCAGCGCGGCATCGTCGACGAGCTGTCGAACGGCATGGTGCTGAAGCCGGCGGTGAAGTACCAGCGCATTGCCAAGACCAAGGGGCTTCCGCGCGACAATCATTGACGGACCTGAGGTGACGGACGGCCCGCTTGGCAGCAATGCCTCGCGGGCTGTTGCACGACCGGGCGCACGTTTGCGAGAGTTGTGTCCAAGAAACAACGAGAGGATGGGTCATGCGCATTCTGATCATGGGCTCGGGCGGAGTCGGCGGTTACTTCGGCGGGCGGCTCGCAGCGGCAGGGAACGACGTCACTTTCGTCGCGCGGGGCGCGCATCTCGCGGCCATGCAGAAGGAGGGCCTGCTGCTCGACAGCCAGCTCGGCGAAAAGTTGGTAAAGTCGGTGCGCGTAGTTGCCGATCCC
>CAUJKI010000475.1 GCA_963205015.1 Pseudomonadota bacterium | reverse complement strand
GAGGAACAGGTAGAGCAGGATGGCGAAGGCCACGGCGAAGAAGAAGCTCACCGTGCGAGCCTTGGGGAGCAGGACTTCGCCGATCTCCCAGGATTCGCGCGACAGCGGTGTCTGCACCGAGACGGGGAGTGAGCCGAACAGGATGAGACCGCCGTTGGCGAGCACCAGCGCGATGCCGAGCGTGAGGATGATCTGGGAATAGTGGCCTTCGGCTTCGGCCGAGACGACGCGGGCGCCGGTGACGTGGGCGATGAGAAAGCGATGCAGGAGCCAGCCGATGGCGAAGACGATCGGCCCCGCCAGCACCGCTCCGACGATTGGCGCGGCGTAGGGGCCGAGGAACGCGAGGACACCGAAGCTGGTCACCAGATAGTAGGTCGCGTACATGCCGAGCATCATGAAGTCACCGTGCGCGAAGTTCACCACGCGCATGACACCGAAGATGATGCCGAGGCCTACGCACATGAGGCCATAGGTGCCGCCCACCATCAGGCCGGCTGCGAAGGCCTGAAGGATGTCGATGATGAACCACTGCCAGTCGGTCATGGTGACCCGGCCCCCGAAACGCGCAATGTAGGTGGAATGGCCTCTCCCCGCCCCTCGGGACGGGGAGAGAAGGCGCCTACTTCTTGGGCCAGATCGGCTCGGCCACGGCCGACGAAGGCGGATAGACCGTGAGCGGCACGCCGTTCTGCCACTGCACGATGACCACGTCGGCGCCGACGCGGCGGCCGTTCTCATCGAACTTGATGCGGCCACCAGGGAAATAGTTGGCAGGGCCCGTGGTCGTGTCCATGGTGCGAATGGCTTCGGCGACCTTGCGCCGGTCGGCAGCGCCGGCCTTCTCGAGCGCTTCCTTGAAGATCAGCATGTCGCCGTAGGTGGAGATCGAATCCTGCGTGATCCAAGGCTCGCCGGTCTTGGCCACGAAGTTCTTCATGATCTCCTCCTGGCCCTTGGCGCCCCAGTTGGCGACAACGGTCATGACGCCCTCGAGGAGATCCTTGCCGAGGTTGCTGAGCATATCGGGGGCGCCAATGTGCGCGCCGTTGGAGACGACAGGCACGCGTCCGCGGCCGAGACCGAACTCGTGCATTTTCTCGAGGCAGAGCTTGTCATCGGAGATCGCGGTCGGAAGCAGGAGCAGGAGGTCAGGTCGCGACGATCGCACCTTCTGGATCAGCGGCGTGGCATCCGACAGCGGCGGCGTGAACGTCTCGTTCACGACGAGCTTCATGCCGAGCTTCTCGATCCCGCCTTCGCGCATGGGCTTGGCGAAGCTCAGGGGTGCCGCCGTGTTGTCCGAGATGATCGCCACCGACGCAGGTTTCTTGCCCGTGGCGAGCTCCGCCATCTTCACAAGCGCCGGCAGCGTGCTGTTCGCCTGGGCGCCGCCCGTCGGCGAGGTCTGGAAGATGAACTTGAAGCCGCGGGCCGTGATCTGGTCGGAATAGGAAAGTGTGAGGACGGGCAGCTCGGCACGCTCCGTCACCTCGGTCACGCCGAGCGTGAAGCTGGACAGCCACGCACCCGTAGCGCCGATCAGATCGGGCTCCTGGGCGACCATGCGCTGGGCCGCGTTCTTGGCCTTCTCGACGCTGTCGCCGGCATCGAAGACGATGAGCTTGAGCTTGGCGCCCCCGAGCGCCTTGATGCCGCCGGCCTTATTGATGTCCTCGATGGCGAGATTGGCGCCCTTGACCATCAGATCGCCCTGCCGCGCCCAGGGGCCGGACATCGGTGCGATCAGGCCAACCTTCACCTCGGACTGGGCAAGAGTGGGCGTCGGGGCGAGCAACGCCGCCGAAGCCATGGTCAATGCAGAGAGTATCCGCGCCGTTCTCATGGGGTCTCCTCCGATAACTTTTGTAGTTTGTTGATGGTATCGATAACATGAGCTGTTACCGGCCGTAAACCGGCGCGCACTTTTGGGCAGGTAGAACATGAACGGGCGGCAGGTCTCCAGCAGCAGGGCGCGCGTGTGCATTCAGGACGTAGCGCGCCACGCAGGCGTCTCCGCCATGACGGTGTCGCGGGCGCTGCGACAACCCGAGAAGGTCTCGGAAAACCTGCGCCGCCGCGTGGCGGAAGCCGTGGACCGCGTCGGCTATCTACCGAACCGCATTGCAGCAAGCCTCTCGTCCAGCCGCTCGAACGTCGTCGGGCTCATTCTGCCGAGCCTGCGCAACTCACTCTTCGCCGACACGATTCAAGGCATCTCGGACGTGCTGCACGGCGCCGGTCATCACCTGATGATCGCCGACAGCGGCTATGGGCTCGCGGGCGAGGAAGCCGCCATTCGTGCGTTTCTTCAGCAGCGCGTCTGCGGGCTGCTGCTCCACAACACCTGGCATACGGACGCAGCGCGGCGCCTGATTGAGCGGGTGGGAGTGCCCGTGGCCGAGATCGGCGACCTGACGCCTGAACCCATCGACATAACGGTGAGCTATTCCAACTTCGAAGCAGCCAGGACCATGACCCTGCTGCTGGCTCGCCGCGGCTACCGGCACATCGGCTTCGTGACACTGCCGCTTAAGGACAACGCACGGTCGGTCGAGCGCCAGCGCGGCTATCTTTCTGCAGTAGCCGAGTGCGGTCTTGCGGCTGATCCAACGCTCATTCTGGAGCTGCCGAGCGGTATCGGCTCGGGTGCTAAGGCCATCGACCGACTTTCCGAGGTCAACCCCGGGCTCGATGCAATCTTCTTCGCCGGCGACGTGCTCGCTGTCGGCGCCATACTCGAATGCCGGCGGCGGGGCTGGGCAGTGCCTGGCCGCATTGCCATCGCCAGCTTTGACGATGTCGATCTCCTGAGCTTCACGGACCCTCCCGTCACGACCGTGCGCATCCCGCGCTATGACATAGGCCGCCTCAGCGCCGAAGCCATCCTCGATCGCGTGTCGGGGCGCGCGCTGAAGCCAGTCACGTTTGACCTCGCGTTTCAGATCATCGAGCGTGGCAGCGCGTGAGCGAGGCGCGGCTCAATCAAAACTTGTCCCACCGTTCAGATGGACCGTTTGCCCCGTCATGTAAGCATTGCCGAGGACCATTAGCGTCGCCTGCGCCACCTCTTCCGGCCGGCCTTGCCTGCCGAGCGGAATGCGCGCACCAGCATTGGCCTCGCTCGCCGGCATCATGTCGGTCTCGATCAAAGACGGGGCGACGGCGTTGACCGTGATGCCTTCCCTGGCCAATCGGCTGGCATAGCCGCGAGTCAGCCCCTCCATGCCGGCCTTGGAGGCGTTGTAGTGCAATCCGATGCTGCCGGCACCGCGGGCCGCTCCCGATGAGATGTTGACGATGCGTCCCCACTTCTGCGCACGCATGTGCGGCAGCACGGCTTGCGTGCACAGGAACGCCGACTTGAGGTTGACGGCGATGGTTTCGTCGAAATCCGCTTCCGTCAGATCATCGATGCCGCGACGAAGCGCAATGCCGGCATTGTTGACCAGAACGTCGATCGGTCCGAGCGCGCTATTGATCTGCGCGGCCATTGCAGAAACGGCGGCCGCTTCGGCGACATCGGCTTGTACGATCGTCACGCGGCGCCCCAGCGCTTTCACCTGAGCTGCGACGCGTTCCGCCTCTTCCGAGCGTGAGCGGTAATTGATGGCCACATCGCAACCGGCCGCGGCCAGGGCGACGGCGATGGCGCGGCCGATGCCCCGTGACGCTCCCGTCACGAGGCAAACGCGGCCGGCAAGATCAGATACGGTGCTCAAATTGTGCCCCATGATGATCGCTGCTGCTGCGCGCAGCGCTCAGGACAGCAGCCAGCCGCCATCAACATCGACGGTCGTGCCGGTAACGAAGTCGTTCTGGATGACGAAGATGATGCCCTGCGCGACTTCGTCGGCCGTGCCGGCGCGCGGGATCAGGTTCTTGGCTGTTTGCTTGCGATAGGACTCTTCGCGCTCCGCGCCCTTCAAGGATGACATCGGCGTGTCGATCGTTCCCGGGGAGACGACATTCAGTCGGCGCGGCGCGATCTCCGGCGCGACGGCCCTGACCAGCGCCTCAACCGCGCCGCCAACCGATGCGATCGCGACCTGTCCGGGCTTCGATTTGCGCGCCGGCGAGCCACTGACGAGCACGATGGTTCCGTCCGCGCTCAGATGCGGCGTGCCGAGCTGCAGGACGTTGCCATAGCCCCAGAGCTTGGCGAACGAGGCCTTGTAGCCGTCCATGTCCATTTCGAGAAAGGGACCTCTGGCGCGCGTGCCGCCGGTGGCCGCGCTGACCAGGATGTCGAACGGCGCG
>CAUJKI010000474.1 GCA_963205015.1 Pseudomonadota bacterium | reverse complement strand
CATACTAACCATGTTGGCGGCCGATGGTGCAAGAGCGGACTTTCGTCAGGTCCGCGCAAGGAGGCTTCTGGATGAGTCGCCGGGGTCACGGCGTGCCGCGGCCGAGCCCTGTTGATGAGGTGTCAGGGCTGTGGACAAGGGCGTTGAGAATCCGAGCTGAATCTCGACCGCTGAAGCCCCCGGTTCGGGCCTCGATGACGCTCCGGTGGGAGCGTCATCTGAATCTCGTTTTTGCTTGAATGAGTTCAATAAGCCGAGGCGGATACCAAATTGGGCGACGGCGGCGCTGACACAAAATCGTCAACTATCAACCGATTGAGGAGGGCACTTCGGATCCCTTGCGAGTCGCCGTTGTGCTCTTTTCGCCACATTCTCCCGGTGTCCGCACAGAAGGGTACTGATTGGCGGTCAGCCGGCTGCGGCGCCGATCGACTTGATGCGTGCGGCGAGCCGCGAAACCTTCCGTGACATGGTTTTCTTGTGGACGACGCCCTTCTGAGCGGAGCGCATCATAAGAGGCTCGGCGGCCTTCAGGGCCTGCTCGGCGGCAGTCTTGTCGCCAGCCGCGATGGCGGCCTCGACGCTGCGCACGGTCGACCGCAGGCGCGAGCGCCGGGCCTTGTTGGTTGCCGTCCGTCGCGCCGTTTGGCGGGCTGCCTTCTGTGCCGAGCTCGTATTCGCCATTCTGTGGTCCTTCCTTGATCTTGAAGCTGATCGGCGCTGGCCCGGCCCGCTGCGATCTTGCTGCCAGGCACGTACTGCGCGTCAAACACGTGTGCCGCCCATGGCACGCATGGCCAGGGCGGTTCGCTGGGCCCTCGTATAGAAGACCGCATGGGCGGTGGTCAACGGGAGTTGTTGGTGCGCCCCTATCCGGTTGGAGGACCAGGCGAGGGGCCTTGCCCCAAGCGCCGGCTGTGGGACCCATGTCGCGCGTCGTTCCGGCAGCCTCTCACTGTGTCCTGCTGGTATGGCCGCCGCGGCCTGCCCAAGCGCCGGAAGGCGACAGCACCGCCGCGGAACTAAGATTAAGATAAAGCCGCGTAGATCATCGTGACGCCGGCCAGCACCATCATGGCTTCGAGGATGCCGGCATAGTGGCGCGCGTCGAGGCGCATCACGATGGCTTTGGCGAACCACGAACCGACCATCAGCGACGCGCCAACAATGAGCCCGCGCGCGATCGTCTCCCAGGGCAGCACGCCGTAGGTGCGGAAGACGAGCGACTTGACGAAGCTCACGGCGCCGGAGCCGACCGCCTCTGTAGATATGTAAGCGCCCTTGGTCAGACCATAGGCGAGGAAGAAGGGCGTGTTCAGCGGCCCGGTGGAAGCGACAAGGCCGGTCAGGAAGCCGATCACAGCGCCGACGAGCGCGAGCCCCCAGATGGTCACCGAGAAACCGCGTGCCGTGAGCCAGCGGCGCACCGGAACGACGGCGATCAGGAAGATGCCAAGGCCGACCTCGACCATACGGGCATCGAGGGCGATCAGCGTGCGCGCGCCGAGAGCTGCCGCAGGGACGGCGGTCGCGCAGTAGGCCGCATTGGCGCGCCAGTCGACCTCGCGCCACCAGATCGCGACGCGCATCCAGTTCGCGAGCACGCTGGCAATGGCCATGATCGGCACGGCTTCCTTGGGTCCGAACGCGAAGACGAGCACCGGCATCATGAGGATCGAGGCGCCGAAGCCGACCACGCCGCCGATGACGCCGCCGATCAGCCCGAACACGAGTATGAGCAGCCAGATCATGCGGAGGCTCGGCGAGGCGGACGAGCGCGCGGGATGCGCGGCCGTGCGGCGGGCGTGAGAGGCGGATGCCGCATCAAGCGGCGCGCGAAGCTACGCCGAGTCCGCCTGCGGGTCCAGCCGCAAGCTGGTGGATGGCCGAGGGTGACCCGACGCGCTTATTCTCAGGATGAGCTGTGCCGGTGGAAGGCCGCTCTCAGGGCTGCAAGCTCGGCGGTTGATGCGCCCTGCTCGGCTTCGGCGCGAGAGGCCGGTACGTCGGCGTAGACGATCGGCTGGCCAAACTGGCTCGCCGTGAAGTCGTATCGGCGCCCGTTGATCCGATTGTAGAAGTGGTCGCCCTCCGGCAGTCGCGTTTTCAGCAGTTCACCGCCGAAGAGTTCTTGCATGAGCAGAGCCGTGACATTGCACTGACCGGTGGCTGGGTTCGCCTCCGTCCATTGGCGTGCGCTATCGAGTGACCATGACTTTGCCAGCGCGAGGGCAACCCGTTCTGGATCGAAGTGCATGCGGGCTCTCTTCGCCGAAGCCTTACCGCCTGTCGCTGGCTGCGAGGCGCCGCTCGATGAAGAGCGAGTAGCGCGACATGCTGAAGCAGAAGATCCAGAAGATGAGGCCTGCGAAAACGTATCCCGTCATGGCCGTCGATGGTGAGAACCAGGTGGCGTCGTTCTGGTTCTGCTGGACGATGCCGAGCAGGTCGAAGATGCCGATGATCAGGACGAGGCTCGTATCCTTGAAGAGGCCGATGAAGGTATTGACGATGCCCGGAATGACGAGCTTGAGCGCTTGCGGCAGGATAATGAGGCCCATTTTCTGCGCGTAGGTGAGGCCGAGCGCATCGGCGGCCTCGAACTGGCCGCGCGGGATCGCCTGCAGGCCGCCGCGGATGACCTCCGCGAGATAGGCGGCCGCGAATAGCGCCACCATGATCAGCGCGCGCAGCAGTTTGTCGATGGTCATGCCTTCGGGCAGGAACAGCGGCAGCATCACCGAGGCCATGAAGAGCACGGTGATGAGCGGGACGCCGCGCACGAGCTCGATGAAGGCGACGGACACCCATCGCACGATCGGCATCCGTGACCGCCGTCCAATGGCGAGCATGATGCCGAGCGGGAAGGCGCCCGCAATACCGACGCTGGCGACGACGAGCGTCACGAGCAGTCCACCCCACAGCTCAGTCGGAATATAGGGGAGGCCGAAGTAGCCGCCCGAGAGCAGCAGGAAGGCCGCGATGGGGAAGAACACGAGCATGTAGATCGTGTTGAAGAGTTTGCCCGGAATGCGCGGGATCATGAGTGGCACGAGACCGATTATCGCGAGGACATAGGTGAGGTCGACGCGCCAGCGCTGCGGCTCTGGATAGCGGCCATACATGAACTGGCTGAACTTTGCCTTGACGAAGGGCCAGCAGGCCCCGGCCCCGCTCCACGTGCAGGCCTTGCCGTCCGTGCCCTCCCAGGTCGCCTGCGTAAAGGCCCAGTGCGCGACGCCGCTGACGGCGCTCCAGATGATCCAGATGCCGATGACGGTGAGCAGCGCGTTCGTCGGGCTCGAGAAGAGGTTCTTGCGCACCCAGCCGATAACGCCGACTTCGCTGCGGGGCGGGCGCATTTCTGCGGTGGTGCTCGTCATGGCGATGCCCCTATCTCTCGACGAGCGCGATGTGCTTGTTGAACCAGTTCATGAACGCCGACGTGATGAGACTGATCGTCAGGAACACGAGCATGGTCAGCAGGATGACCTCGACGGCCTGGCCGGTTTGATTGAGCACTGTACCGGTAAAGACGCTGACGAAGTCCGGGTAGCCGATGGCCACTGCGAGCGAGGAGTTCTTCGTCAGGTTCAGGTACTGGCTGGTCAGCGGCGGAATGATGATGCGCAGCGCTTGCGGGAGGATGACGAGGCGCATGGTGAGGCCGCTGGAGAGGCCGAGTGCGTTGGCAGCCTCACGCTGGCCGCGCGGTACGCCGGCAATGCCTGCGCGCACGATCTCGGCGATGAAGCTCGCCGTGTAGGTGGAGAGCCCGACGACGAGCGCTATCAGCTCCGGCTGGACAGCGACGCCGCCCTGGAAATTGAAGCCGCGAAGAACGGGGTACTGGAAGCTCAGCGGCTGACCGAGAGCGATGTAAACGGCGCCCGGCAGCAGCAGCACCAACGCGAGCGTTGTCCAGAGGACCGGGAAACGCTCGCCCGTGGCACGCTGGCGCGCGCGCGCCCAGATCGCGACGGCAATCGAGAGCACGATGCCGAGGCCAAGGGCCGCGAGCACGTAGTCGAAGCCGGGCCCGGCAATGGGCGCTGGAAGATAGAGGCCGCGAACATTGAGCGAGAGACCGCCGGGGAGGGAGATGCTCTGGCGCGGGCCGGGGAGATTCTTCAGAACCGCGAAGTACCAGAAGAAGAGCTGCAGCAGCAGGGGCAGATTGCGGAGGATCTCGACGTAGGCGCCGCAGATGCGGGATATGAGCCAGTTCGTTGAGAGCCGTCCGATGCCGACGAGGAAACCGATGATGGTCGCGAACACGATGCCGAGCGCGGCGACCAGCAGTGTGTTGAGAAGGCCAGCCCAGAAAGCTCGGCCGTAGGTCGACTGGTTCGAGTACTCAATCAGCGACTGGGAGATGTCGAAGCCGGAGGTGCGGTTCCAGAAGCCGAAGCCCGACGCGATGTTCTGGCGGGCGAGGTTATCGGCGACGTTGTTGGCGATGGTCCAGAAAGCGAAGATGAGGCAGACGACGAGGAGAACCTGGTAGACGGCCTGGCGGAACTCCGGCCGATAGAGAAGGTTCGGCTTGGCGGGCGGTGTCACAAGCGGGCCCGGTGCCTGCCTGTTCGTGGTTGCCGTCATGACCGCGGAGCTCCCTCGCCGAGTGGGCTACCCCGGTGCGTGCGGCCGTCAGGCGACGGACGCACGCACCGGCTCGTTCGATGCCGCGTCAGCGGATCGGCGGGGCGTACTGCAGGCCGCCCTTGCTCCAGAGATTGTTCTGGCCGCGGGCGATATTGATGCGCGAGCCGGCGCCGACGTTCTTGTCGAAGATCTCGCCGTAGTTTCCGACCTGCTTGACGATCTGGTAGGCCCAGTCATTGCCGAGGCCGATGGCCTTGCCGAACTCACCCTCCTTGCCGAGGATGCGGCGGATGTCGGGATTCGTCGAATTCGCCATCTGGTCGACATTGGCCTTCGTGATGCCGGCCTCTTCCGCATTGAGCAGCGCGAAGTGCACCCATCTCACGATCGTGAACCACTGGCTGTCGCCCTGGCGGACGGACGGGCCGAGCGGCTCCTTGGAGATGATCTCGGGCAGCACGATGTGCTCGTCGGGCTGCTGCATCTGGAGGCGCTGGGCGTAGAGACCCGAGGCATCCGTCGTGTAGGCGTCGCAGCGACCGGCCTGATAGGCGGTGATCGTCTCGTCCGCCTTCTCGAACACGACCGGCTTGTACTCGAGCTTGTTCTGGCGGAAGTAGTCGGCGAGATTGAGCTCGGTCGTGGTACCCGTCTGCACGCACACGGTTGCGCCGCTCAGCTCGGTCGCGCTCTTCACGCCGAGCGACTTCTTCACCATCAACCCCTGACCATCATAGTAGTTGGTTCCAGCGAAGCTCAGGCCGAGCGAGGTGTCGCGGCCCATGGTCCAGGTCGTGTTGCGGTTGAGTACGTCGATCTCGCCCGATTGCAGAGCGGTGAAGCGCTCCTTGGCGGTGGTCGGTACGAAGCGCACCTTCGTTGCGTCGCCGAGGACGGCTGCGGCGATGGCACGGCAGTAGTCGACATCGAGGCCCGTCCAGTTGCCCTTGTCATCGGGGGCGGAGAAGCCGGCTAGGCCAACGTTCACGCCGCACGAGAGCACGCCCTGTTTCTTGACCTTGTCGAGGGTCTGGGCGTTCGCCGCACTGATCGTGCCGAGAGCAACAGCGGCGGCCGTTGCAAGTAGCTTGGTCGCTCGTTTCATTGCGTTTCCCTTTTCCAACTTCGTAGTGGCTTCTGATCTGCCGTGCCTCGCGCCGAAGGCTGCGGGGCGCAGGCAGGCACACGATGCGGCGTGCCGCATCAGTGATTGAGGATCTGACTGAGGAAGTGCTTCGTGCGATCGGACTTAGGGTTGGCGAAGAACTCCTCGGGCGGCGCCATTTCGACGATCTCGCCGCGATCCATGAAGATGACGCGGTCGGCCACGGACCGCGCGAAGGCCATTTCGTGCGTGACGCACATCATCGTCATGCCGGAGTTGGCGAGCTCGATCATGACATCGAGCACTTCCTTGATCATCTCGGGATCGAGGGCGGACGTCGGCTCGTCGAAAAGCATGATGTTGGGGTTCATGCAGAGCGCGCGGGCAATGGCGACGCGCTGCTGCTGGCCGCCGGAGAGCTGGCCCGGATACTTCAGCGCCTGCTCGGGGATCTTGACGCGCTCGAGGTACATGCGCGCCGTCTTCTCGGCCTCGGCACGCGATCGCTTTTTCACCCAGACGGGAGCGAGGCAGAGATTGTCGAGGATCGTGAGGTGAGGAAAGAGATTGAAGGACTGGAACACCATGCCGACTTCGGCCCGGATCCTGTCGATGTTCCTGAGATCGCTGGTGAGCTCGGTGCCATCGACGATGATCTGGCCCTGCTGGTGCTCCTCGAGCCGGTTGATGCAGCGGATCAGGGTCGATTTGCCGGAGCCGGAAGGGCCGCAGATGACGATCTTCTCGCCATCCTTGACGGTGAGGTTGATGTCCCGCAGGACATGAAACTCGCCGTACCATTTGTGTACGCCACTCAGCACGATCGCGCCGGCCGCACCATGAGCACGACGGGTCTGTTGCCGGCTCGTATCAGCCATGGCTACTCCCTACGCCATTGTTGCACCGGATCAGCCAGAGAACGGATGCTGTCCAGCGTCGCTTGTCAAAGAAAGTATGACGGAAGAGCAGGCAGGTGGCAACTTCATTACACTGCCAATTCTTGCAGCAAACCGGCTTATATTCCAGGCGACGAAGGATCTTGGCGAGTATCGAAAAGCATACTCATGCCGATCGTGGCATATAAAGAATGATCAATGCGCCTGCGATCGCAATCACGGCACCGATCAGGTCCCATCTGTCAGGTACGCGTCCCTCGACGCTCCCCAACCACATCAACGATGCGGCAATATAGATGCCGCCATAGACCGCATACGCGCGCCCCGCGAAATCGACATCGACCTTGGTCAGCAGCCAGCCGAAGAGGACGAGCGAAAGAACACCCGGGGCGAGCCACAGCACCGAGGCGCCATTGCGCGCCACCGCCCAGATTGCGAAACAGCCCGCGATCTCAGCCGCTGCGGCTCCCAGGTAGAATGACAGCGTTCGCATGGTGTCCGCCTCTGAATATCTCGCCGAATCAGGTGGTTACGGGATCGTTAACTAAGTGTTGCCCTGGCGCAACGATATGGCCATCGTACGCCACCATAGAGCCACAAATTCCCGACAGGGTCATCTGAGGCCACTCGCTGGAATCGCACTGCTCGGGCGCCCCTATGGGGTGGACCAGGGCGTGCCGATCAGCCAGCCGGCCGGCAGTATTCGCACGCGGCGCCTACGTGGTCCGCCTGCGCATACGCATCATGGCAGGGTATTGCGTAAGCACGCAGACCAGACGGAACCGTTGGATGAGCCGCAGTGATTGCGCTGGCGGGAAGGTGAAAGTTGTCGGCTGAGCTGACCTCTCGTCGAGTTCGGGCTTGGGTAGGCGCAGTAGTGCTTGTCCTCGCTGCTCTCCTGGTGCCGGATGGTGCCGGGCCGGCTGCGGCCAAGGATCCGGGTGTCACGTTCGTATCGCCCGAGGCCGCGCTCGAGCAGGGCATCAACGCCTATCGGGGCGGCTACGTCGAGTTCGCGATTCCTGCGCTGCGGTTTGCGGCGGGCAAAGGCGAGTTCCTTGCGCAGTATCTGCTCGCGGCTATCCTGTCCGACAATTCCGGACCGCATACCGATCACGGCGAGGCGTTCCGCCTGCTCCGCCAGATTGTCGTCAACAATTCCAACATCGATCCCGATGACGATCCGCGCGCGCCCTACGTTTCCAAGGCGCTTTTGTCGTTCGGCGAATACCTGAACCGTGGCGTGCCGGAGCTGAAGATGGCGGCCAATCCGCCCATGGCGCTCCGCTACATCGAGCACGCGGCCAAGTTCTTCGGCAATCGCGACGCACAGTTCGCTCTCGCCAAGATGCTCATCAGCGGCGAGGGTGGGCGCAAGGATCCTGCGCTCGCGCTGCACTTTCTTTCGACGCTCGTCCAGGGCGGACACGCGGGCGCGCAGGCCTTTCTCGCCGACCAGTACTGGCGCGGCACGATTGTCGCCAAGGACGAGACGCGTGCGCTCGCACTTGCGGAGCTCGCCGTCAAAGGCGCCGCCCCGACGGACTATCTCTGGATCGACGAGATCTATCAGAACATCTACTGCGGTATGAACGAGCCGCGGCGCAGCGAGGCGCGGCCACTCGTTCAGCGCTGGGGCCAGTTCTTCGGCTTCAGCGGTCGCGGCGCGCGCAAGTCCGAGTCGGAGCAGGCCGAGATGGGTTTCGTTCCGACGCGCACGTGTAGCGATGGCAAGCCCGTTCCGCTGCTCGAGGAACTGCGCGGCCCTGGCAGTCTCCCGCCGGAAGGCGCGATCGCTGCGACCCCTCCGCGTGTCGACCGGAACGGCGTTCGCGACGTCGGTGCGCCAGGGCGTTGAGGCCGCACACCGCGCCTTCGGCCGGTCAGGCCGCCAGCTCCACCCATGCCGGAACATGATCCGAGGGCTTTTCCCAGCCGCGCGTGAAGCGGTCGATACCGGCTGCACTCAGGCGATCGGCAGCTTGCGGGGATAGCAGCAGGTGGTCGATGCGAATGCCGTCGTCCTTCTGCCAGGCACCGGCCTGATAGTCCCAGAACGTGTAGGCGCCGGGCCCCGGGTGGCAGGCGCGGACCGCATCCGTGAGGCCGAGGCCGATCAGGCGGCGGAAGGCTGAGCGCGACTCGGGCTGAAAGAGTGCATCGTTCTTCCATGCATCGGGACGGCGCGCATCGACGGGCGTGGGAATGACATTATAGTCGCCTGCGAGGATCAGCGGCTCCTCGAGGGCGAGGCGCTGGCGTACGTAGCTCTCGAAGGCGGCCATCCAGGCGAGCTTGTAGGAGAATTTCTCGGTCCCTATGGGATTGCCGTTCGGTAGATAGAGGCCGCCGACGCGGCAGATGCCGGCATCCCCCGTGACAAGCGCCTCGATGTAGCGAGCCTGTCCGGCGTCCGGCTCGCCCGGCAGGCCCGTGACCACATCCTCGATGGGAAGGCGCGACAGCAGGGCGACGCCATTGAATCCCTTCTGGCCGTGCACGACGCACTGATAGCCCTCATCGGCGAGGCGGTCCGCTGGAAAGGCCTCGCTTACGCTCTTGATCTCCTGCAGGCAGACGACATCGGGCCGGGTTTCGCGGAGCCACGTCAGCAGGCTCTCGATGCGTGCTTTGATACCGTTGACGTTCCAGGTCGCAATCCGCATCCGGCCCCCTGCTTCCGTTCACCTAACCAGCCGGATGGGCAAATGCTCCCGCGCCGGAGTAACTATCCGTTTACCGTGTGCGGTTAGCATGGCGGCCTGCTGGAAATGGTAACGTGCTCATACTGGTTTTCGACGACCGACATCGAGGCCGCACGTGACGATCTCATACTACGGCGATGAAGCGCGCGCACCCATTCCCGTATCAGGGGCGATGACCTTCCTGATGCTGGTCAACGCCGTCATCGCCATGACGGTGCTCTTCGCGTGGACCGCGGTCTCGCTCTACATCGTCGAGCCGATCGCCTGGGCGACGTGGATGCCCGTCCGCCGTGGGACGACGTTCGAGGATCTCTTCCAGTATCCATTCGTAATGCTGTGGTTCATGCCGGCATTGGGTATTGCGGGGACTTGGCTTGCCCTCAAGAGGGGCCGACGCGGGATCGCGTTGAGCTGTGCGGTTCTGCCGATCGCATTTCTCGGCCTCATTTTCGGCTGGTATCATTTCGCCCCGGCCGCCTACCTCTGACACGCGAAATGCAGCCTATCCTGCCTCGCCAATGCCATGCGGCACAGCAGGGGGCCGCTTAGGCGTGCCGGCTGCGCAAATGCTTCCCTCACGCCCATTCTCCTACTAGGTTGCCCCCGACCCATACCGCTACCGGGAAAGAACCTAGATGCCGCCCGCACCTGCCGCGCTCCTCGAGGTCGAGCCCGCGCTCGATCCCTTTTCGGCCATCTACCGGCAGGGCCGCGCGCAGGTCGTTTGGACGCGGCTCGTCGCCGATCTCGAAACCCCCGTCTCGGCCATGCTCAAGCTCTCCGACGGACGGCCGCTGAGCTTTCTGCTCGAGTCCGTCGAAGGCGGAGAGGTGCGCGGGCGCTACTCGATCATCGGGCTGGAACCGGACATCGTCTGGCGCGCGTTCGGCGACCGTGCCGAGATCAATCGCGCGCCGCGCAAGGCGCCCGACGCGTTCGAGCCCGAAGCCGCGCCGACGCTGGCGTCGCTTCGCACGCTGCTCGAGCGTTCGCGCATAGAGACGCCGCCCGGCCTGCCGCCCATGGCGGCGGGTGTGTTCGGCTACTTCGGCTATGACAACGTGCGGCTCATCGAGCGCCTGCCAAACGTGCCACCCGATAAGCTCGGCGTGCCCGATGCCATTCTCGTGCGCCCGACGGTGATGGTGATCTTCGATGCCGTGAAGGACGAGATGACCCTCGTCTCGCCCGTTTATCCCGAGGCGGGCGTCGATCCGGCCAAAGCTTATGAGGCCGCGCGCCGGCGCCTCGCCGATGTCATCGCCGGCCTCGACGCGCCGCTTCCCCACCACGCGCTCACCGGCTTCGATCCCCTGGAGGCGCCCGAGCCCGTGTCGAACACGACTCCGGTCGAATACAGGGGCATGGTCGATCGCTGCAAGGAATACATCGCCGCCGGCGATGCCTTCCAGATCGTCGTCTCGCAGCGCTTCTCGGCACCCTTCACGCTGCCGCCCTTCGCGCTCTACCGGGCGCTGCGGCGTACGAACCCCTCGCCCTTCCTTTTTCACCTGGACCTCGGCGACTTCGCGCTTGTTGGCTCTTCGCCCGAGATCCTAGTACGCGTGCGTGATGGCCGCGTCACGCTGCGCCCGCTCGCCGGCACGCGCCCGCGCGGCGCCACGCCCGAGGCGGATGCGGCGCTCGAGCACGAGCTCGTCAATGATCCCAAGGAGCGGGCGGAGCATCTCATGCTGCTCGATCTCGGCCGCAATGACGTCGGGCGCGTCGCGAAGATCGGCTCGGTGTCTGTGGCATCGAGCTTCGACGTCGAGCGCTACAGCCAGGTCATGCATCTCTCGTCGACCGTGCACGGCGAGCTCGATCCGAAACACGATGCGATCGATGCGCTGATGGCCGGTTTCCCGGCTGGCACGCTCTCGGGCGCGCCCAAGGTGCGCGCCATGGAGATCATCGACGAGCTGGAGAAGGAGAAGCGCGGTCCCTATGCGGGCTGCGTCGGATACTTCTCTGCCGACGGCAACATGGATACCTGCATCGTGCTGCGCACCGCGATCGTCAAGGACGGTCGCATGTACGTGCAGGCCGGCGCTGGCGTCGTCGCCGACAGCAATCCCGAGGCCGAGCAGATGGAATGCGTCTACAAGGCCCGCGCGCTCTTCCGCGCGGCCGACGAGGCCGTGCGCTTTGCCGAAGCTGCGCGACGCGGCAACCGCTGAGCCGCGCCGTTCGGTCGGCCGCCTTCCCCACGCACGAGGACAAACGCTCATGCCCGGCCCGCTCGATGGCATCCGCATCGTCGACCTGACCGCCGTCGTCTCCGGCCCCTTCGCGACGCTGCATCTCGCCGATATGGGCGCCGACGTCATCAAGATCGAGCCGCCCGAAGGCGACATCATGCGCAATCCGGGCACGCCGCCGACCAAAGGCATGGGCCCGATCTTCCTCGCCGCCAATCGCAACAAGAAGTCCGTCTGCCTCGATCTCAAGCGCCCCGAGGCCGTCGATGTGGTGAAGCGTCTCGCATCGAGCGCCGATGTCTTCGTGCACAACAATCGACCGCAGGCCATCGAGCGGCTTGGCCTTGGCTATGAGGACATCCGCGCCGTCAATCCCGCGATCGTCTATGCCTACTGCCTCGGCTACAAGCGCTCGGGGCCTTATGGCGCCAAGCCCGCCTATGACGATCTCGTGCAAGGCGCGAGCGGCGCCGCCATGCTGACCGCGCGCGCCTCCGGCAGCGAGCCGCGCTTCATGCCGAGCCTGATCGTCGACAAGACGACGGGCCTGCATCTTGCCATGGGTATTCTCGGCGCGCTCGTGCACCGCGCGCGTACGGGCCAAGGCCAGCTCGTCGAAGTGCCCATGCTGGAGACGATCACGTCCATCTGGCTCACCGAGCACCTATACTATGCAACCTACGAGCCGCCGCGCGGCCAGATCGGCTATGCGCGACTCTTGAACCCGCATCGCCGCCCTTCGCGCTCCAAGGACGGCTACGTCTGCATGCTCATCGTAACCGATCGGCATTGGAATGCCTTCTGCACGAATCTCGGCCGTGAGGATTTGCGCAACGATCCTCGCCTTGCGACCGTCGCCGCGCGCGCGAACCACCAGCCCGTCGTGCAGCAGATCGTGAATGATCTCGCCCCGGGCCGCACGACCGCCGAATGGCTCGCCTTCTGCGACGCCCACGACATCCCGGCCATGCCGGTCAACGACCTCGACGGCCTGCTCGATGATCCGCATCTCAAGGCAACGGGCTTCTTCACGACGCGCGAGCATCCGACGGAGGGGCCTGTGCGCACGGTCGCAAGTCCGCTCGGCTTTTCCGAAACGCCGACGGAATTCCGCAGTCACGCCGGCTTTCTCGGCGCCGAGGGGCCAGGGGTGCTAAGTGCCGCCGGCTACGGCGAGGCCGAGATTGCCGATCTCGAAGCGCGCGGCATTATGAAGGTCGTGCGGTAGTTTGTTGCTGCCGTGGTCGCGTCCGCCTTCATGTCTGTGGCGCGTCTTCGACACGACAGCTAAACGCGCCGCGGGTTCCGGCCGCTACATATTTTCCCCTCTCCCCGCTCGTGCGGGGAGAGGGTTAGGGTGAGGGGCGGAAACTCGCTCGACATTTGTGCATGCCGCCGCCCCTCATCCTAACCTTCTCCCCGTAAAGGACGGGGAGAAGGGACATGTGGTCGCGGTGAACGACTGCCGGCGATGATTTTCCATGACTTGATCGGCGGCGCTGTTTCGTGTCCCGTGCTCGAAGAGGGAGTGTGCCATGGCGGATGTCGACAGATACGTAACCATCGAGCGCGGTCTTGGTCCTGACGGGCGTATTGCACTCGTGCGCTTCGATCGCGGCGACAGTATCAATGCGCTGTCGCCCGCCGCCATGCGCGAGCTTCGGGCTGCTGCCCGCTCGTTCGAGGACGACATCGAGACATCCGTCGTCGTGCTCGCGGGCAATGCGCGCGCCTTCTCGGCGGGCTTCGATCTCAAGGATGACGAGCGCAAGGCCGTGGCCGGCGAGGGGCTCGGCGCGCTCAGGCGCTCGATCGCGATCGGTCCGCGCATGTGCCGCGCCTGGTACGAGATGGAGCAGGTGACGATCGCGGCCATCGAAGGCTTCTGCATCGGCGGCGGCGTCGCGCTCGCCGTTTCGCTCGATTTTCGAGTCGCGGCGCGCGGTGCGCACTTCCGCATTCCCGAGATAGACCTCGGCATGAACATGAGCTGGGGTTCGGTCCCGCGCATGCTGCAGCTCATGGGGCCGGCGCGCACCAAGCAGGCGGTCATGCTCGCCTCCGAGCGCATCCATGCCGAGCAGGCCTATGAATGGGGGCTCGTCGAGCATCTGG
>CAUJKI010000473.1 GCA_963205015.1 Pseudomonadota bacterium | reverse complement strand
TTGCCGTCGGTCTGACTCTCGCTGCCCTGGCGACGACCCCGGCATCGGCGGAATCAGGCTACACATTTGAAGGCCGAAGCGAGTATCGCGACAGCATTTCGGCCAATTCCTACCGTCGCTCCAACCTCGGCGCCATGGACGTGCGGCGTCCCCAACGCGCCGAGCGTGCCGAACGCCAGGAGCGGCCACGGAGCCGCAAGGCTCGCATCCGCGATGACTCGGATCGCGAGACGCGTCGGACGGCCCGGAACGGGCGTCGCGGCACACGTGTCGCCTCACTCGGCAACGATATCGGTGCGAGCTTCGGGGGCGGCGGCGGCAGCCACGGCATAGCCTCGTACTACTGGCAGCCCCAGCGCGTCGCCTCGGGCGGCTGGTTCAATCCCAATGCCATGACGGCCGCCCACAAGACGCTGCCCTTCGGCACGCGCGTGCGGGTAACCCACCTCGGCAATGGCCGTTCGGTCGTGGTCAAGATCAACGACCGCGGACCGTACATCAGGGGGCGCATCATCGATCTCTCGAAGGCCGCGGCCGGTGTCATCGGCATGCAGGGGCAGGGCGTCGCCCGTATACGCATGGATGTCCTCGGCCGCTGAAAGCGGAGAGTTCAGGCCAATATTGAGCGGCGCGCCAACCCGGTGCGCCGCTTCGCTTTTATCCAGTCGCGCCGGAAAACCTGTCGCAGGCATGAAACCTGCGCGGCGCTCACGGCGTCTCAGTCTCAAGGAGTAGATGCAGCAGCGGTCTCACGAGGAGCTTGAGGCGTGACCCGAGAAGGAGTGGCTGGGATGTACGAGCGCGAAATCGATGATCCGAGCCGGTCGTCACATCGGCTGCCACCCAATCTCATCCTCGATGCTCGGGAGGTCGCCATCCTTTCCGCGCTCATGCGGGAGCTCAGAGACACAACGCAGTCCCGCAGCTCCTTCAAGGCTGCCAGCGCCATCCTGCGCCGCCTTGGCACCGAGACCGAGAGCCCCCGACTTGTCACGGCAGATCTGCTCGACGGCTGAGGCGCTTGGCCGTGTCCCCGCCGCGCGCTACGCTCCCGTGAACGAAACGATCGCACACGGGAGGCACCGACATGGCAAACTTCAAGTGGGACCACATCCACCTGCGCAGCCCCGATCCCGAGGCCACCGCCGCCTTCTATGAGCGCATGTTCGGGGCCGAGGTCATCCGCACGATGCAGCAGGGCAAAACCCGCATCGACCTCAAGATCGGCGGCGCCAGCGTGTTCATCGCACCCGTGACGCCGGGCGATGGCGTCGCATCGCCGCCGAAGACTCCCTATCAGGGGCTCGACCATTTCGGGCTCGAGGTGACCGGCATCGATGCAATCGTCGCCGATCTCAAGAAGAAGGGCGCCGAGTTTACCATGGAGCCGAACACCATCCGGCCCGGTACGCGGATCGCCTTCCTGCGCGGCCCCGAAGGCGTGTCGATCGAACTCCTCGAGCGGAGTTGAGATGACGGCGGCGGCCGCCGGCCGACTGCGCGTATCGCCGCGATGCCTCAGCAGCGCCCTTTGATCTCGGCGTCGAGTTCGGCGCGAACTTCCGCGGCAAGCGCCGCGACGCGCGCGCGATGGGCCGCGTCCATGCCGTCGACGTCGCGGCCGAAGGTGTCGATCGCCCAATCGAGCTCGGCACCGGCAAAGCGCAGCTTGCCGCAGTCGAGCGTCTTGCGGAGCGCGCGATAGGCGAAGAGGCGCGTCCCATTCGCGAACTCCGCCGGCGTCGGCGCCCGCATCATCCACGACTGTTTCGGATCCGCGATCATGGCGCGGAGCACGGCAAGGCAGTCGCTGCCGACGCCGCAGCGCGTCGTATCGCGCAGGAGATCGCTTTCAGTCAGCGCCTTGGGTGGTGGCGCGGGCGCGGCATGGGGCGCCGAGAGGGCGAGATCCGGCGGCGCGGGCATCTGCTTCGGTGCGGGTGGCACAGCGGGTGCGCTCACCCTCGGAGTAGCCTTGGGCGGCGCCGGATGGGCCTGTGGCGGGCGCGTATGGACCACATCGGCTGGCGTGGCTGCGGCACGCTGAACGGTCGTGCCTCGATCCCACATATCCTTGAGGGAGACAGGCTCCCCATCGGCGTCGACGGCCTGGGTATAGCGCTCGGGCGGCGGCTCCTCGGCGCAGCCTGTCATGCCGACAGCGATCGCGGCCGCAACCGCGAGCGCAAAGGCATGTCGGCACTGACGCGTCACCGTGCTGAGCAATGGCATCCCGGTCCGCCGGACGAAATGAGCAAATCGTCCGTAAGCCTATGGGACAGCCATTAAGTCACCCTTAACGCTGCGCGGGCAGGCGCCACGCCCTAGTTGTATCTCACCACGCCGTAGAGCCGGATCGTGCGGCCGGGCTGGAGCACCTCGTCCTTCTTGAAGGAGACGTGATTGCGCACATCCTGGTCGAGCAGGTTCTCGCCCTTGAGGCCGATCGTCATGCTCGTCGAGATCCGCCCGTCCTGGCGATCGAGCCCGAAGGTATAGGAGAGGTCGGCGTTCAGCAGCGTGTAGCCGTCGGTCGGGGTATCGCGGGCATCGTCGATCGCCACCTTGTCCTGATCGAAGGCGTGCAGTGCGAAGAGGCGCGCGAACCAGTTCGTATCGCGATAGTAGATGCCGGCGCCCAGACGATGCGGCGGGATGCGCGGCACATAACCGCCACCGGCGAAGGTGGCGTGAACGAAGTCATACTGGCCCTCGAAGCCGATCACGCCGCGCCCGAAGGCAAAGGCATCCCACTGCGCCGAGAGCTCGACGCCGCGGAACGTTGCGTCGCGCTGGTCGAACACGAGCTGGTCCAACTCGTCCTCGACGCCACAGGTGTCGAGCGTGTCACCGCAGCCAACGCCGGTGAAGCGCTTGAAGATGAAGTTGTCGAAGCGCGTGTGGAAGGCCGTCGCATCGAAGCGGAACGCACCGTGCGCGCGCTTGAGGCCGAACTCGATGGTCTCCGCCTTCTCGATGCCGAGGTTCGGGTTGCCGATCTCGAAGGTGCCGGTCGCCTCGTGCACGCCCTTGGAGAACAGCTCCGCCACATCGGGCGCGCGCTCGGTGTACTGGCCGGTCAGCCGGGCAACGACGCCGAGCGGGAGCTGATAGAGCAGGCCGACGCTGGCGCTTTTCGGAGCGAACGAACGGCGTGCGTCGAACGGTGCCAGGGGATCGATGGGATCGGCGAGATCGACGCCAGTGCCGCGACTCCGCGTATTCTCGATACGTGCTGCAGCCTGCAACCGCAGAGCGCGCGTCACCTGCAGCTCCTCGAACAGGAAGGCCGCGACGCTCTCCGACCGCGCCGCCGGATCGATCAGGCCGTCGACCGGCTCATCGACCCCGAAGCCGCGCACGCGCTTGTTGCCCCACTGCACGCCCGCTGCGCCGCGCAACTCGCCGAGCATCGTTCCCATCGGCTGATGCTGCACCTCGACGCGCGCCTCGTTCTCGCGGTTGGTGAAACGCGTACCGATGATGTCGTGGCCGTCGTCCTCCTCGAACACGACCTCGTTGTGCCCATAGCGCGTGGTGCCAAGCCAGTAGCGGATGGCCTCGATGCCGTAGTCGCGGACGCGCCACTCGCCGCGCGACTGCACCTTCTCCTGCTTCAGGTCGATGCGCGGACGCTCTTCCGCCGCACCTTCACCCGGGCTGCCGTAGAGGCTGGCGAAGCGCGAATAGGAGGCGCCGACGAAGCCGTCCGCCCAGACGTACGAGCCGCCGAGGGAGTAGCCTTCGCTCTCGACGAAGGAATTGATCTGGCGGCCGCGCGGCGTGCGATAGTCCTCGGCCTGCCGCCTGAAAGCGTCGGCGTAGAGCACGAAGTTGCCAGCGCCAGCAGTGACCTTGAAGCCGCCATCATGGCCGCGATCGACGGAGTTGAGTCCCCCCTTGAGGACGGCACTGAAGTCGTTCTCCGGCATTGTCTCGGGAATGCGGCCGTTGGAGACATCGACGACGCCACCGATGGCGCTGGAGCCGTAGCGCAGTGTCGCTGGCCCACGCACGATCTCGATCCGCTCCGCGGCGAAGGGATCGATTGGCACCGCATGATCCTCGGAGAGCGATGCAACGTCGTGCGTCCCGATGCCGTTTTCCTGGGTGCGCACGCGATAGGAATCGAGCCCACGGATGATCGGCCGGCTCGCGCCTGGCGCGAACGTCGACGAGGCA
>CAUJKI010000472.1 GCA_963205015.1 Pseudomonadota bacterium | reverse complement strand
GACGATGGCTGATGTCGTGGCGTCTCTCGAAGCCATTGGGCACTGTGGGCCAATCACCTGCATTTCTCGGAACGGCCGGCGCCCGCATGTTGCGGTGGGTATGCGTCCCGAGTTCACGCCTGCGAATGGCCTGATCGCGCCGACTACGGCGCGCGAACTCCTGTCCACGGCGCGCTGCTGGAGCCGCGAGGCCATGCTGAGATGTGGCGATTGGCGACCGAGCACTGATTTCATTCGGATCAACGTGCGCGAAATCTGGCGCGCTCTTCCAGAAATCGAGCGTAGTCGGCTACGGCGACATGCGCGTTCGATATGGGAGGTGCACCGCTATCTCATGCCGCCTGTCGCGCACCGTCGTATCGAAGCGCTTGCGGCCTCAGGTCGTTTCAGGCATTTGCGCGCAAAAGTGACCGGTATCGTTCCCGGCGCAGTCCGACTCCAATCTGATGGCGTCGCCCGGGACATTTCTGCCGACGTTGTCGTCAATGCATCTGGTTTCGACACGAATTACCGAACTGCGCTTGCGCCAATTGGCGACTTCCTCGCAGCTACCGGGGCTGATCCCATCGCGGCCGTCCGGAATGGCCTGGCTATCGACGATAGAGGACGCGTCCTGGGCTTGGCGCCGAACCTAGAGAGGAAGCTTTATAGCCTTGGCTTCTTTGCGCGCGCCAATCACGGGGATCTTGCCACGGTCAACACGATTGGCGCGGTCGCGGCGGGCATTTCGGCAGATATCTGCGGGATGGCTCGCGACCCGTGAGCGAAGCATCAGCCTCCCGGCTCTGCGGCTGGGATCCAAGCGTTGCGGGCATCTCGATGGGTCAATCTTGGACCAATTCAAGGTGCCCGGTGTCGCAAAGCGCGATGCAAGCTATTGATTTAATTGGTCGGAGCGGCGAGATTCGAACTCGCGACCCCCAGTCCCCCAGACTGGTGCGCTAACCAGGCTGCGCTACGCTCCGATCCGCTTCTCAACCCTACCCCCTGGAGGGGTCGGGCCGGTGCCAGCCGCTTGTTCCGCCATGCATTTCACGGCGTCTCCAGACTGGCAGCTCCCACCCGCTCGAGGCCAGCATGGAGTTGCGCCCACGCGTACTCGACAGGCCGCAGCCCGTCAAGGAACTTGGGGGCAGCCGCGAGGTTGCACTCGCAAAAGCCCATCCGATTTACCCCGAACGGACAAGCTAAGGCGCGCAGGCTAGCGGCAAAGCGCCATCCGCGGTAAATCGACGGACATCGAATTTGCGCCCAGCGCGGCTAAGCTTAGCGGAGGAAAATCATGACGATGACGCTTGAACAGGTTGCAGAGGCCATGGTCGCTCCCGGCAAGGGGATTCTTGCCGCCGACGAAAGCTCCGGCACCATCAAGCGCCGCTTCGACAGCATCAAGGTCGAGAACACCGAGGAGAACCGCCGCGACTACCGCGAGATGCTGTTCCGCTCGACCGACGCGATGAAGACTGCGATCTCCGGCGTCATACTCTACGACGAGACCATCCGCCAGAAAGCCAAGGACGGCACGCCGCTCGCGAAGATCATCGCCGATACGGGCGCACTGCCCGGCATCAAGGTCGATGGCGGCACGAAGCCCCTCCAGTTCTGCAAGGGCGAGGTCGTCACCGAGGGCCTCGACGGGCTTCCCGGCCGCGTGAAGGAATATGTCGGCCTCGGCGCGAAATTCGCGAAGTGGCGCGCGGTGATCGACATCGGCCAGGGCATTCCTTCTTACACCTGCATCAAGGCCAACGCGCACGCACTCGCGCGCTACGCCGCGATCTGTATCGAGGGCGGCCTCGTTCCGATCGTCGAGCCGGAGGTGCTGATGGACGGCGCACACGACATCGACCGCTGCGCCGAAGTCACCGAGTGGGTGCTCAAGGAAGTCTATCAGGAGCTTTACTACAACCGCGTCGTGCTCGAACAGACGATCCTCAAGCCCAACATGGTGATCGCCGGCAAGCAATCCGCGCGACAGGCGAGCCGCGCGGAAGTAGCGGAGAAGACCGTGAAAGTGTTGAAGCGCTGCGTGCCGGCGGCAGTGCCAGGCATCGCGTTCCTTTCCGGCGGCCAGTCCGATGAGGATGCGACGGCGCACCTCCATCTCATGAACGCCATGGGCCCGCTTCCCTGGAAGCTTTCGTTCTCGTACGGCCGCGCACTGCAGGCGGCCGCACTCAAGGCATGGAGCGGCAAAGCTGAAAACTTTGCGGCAGGCCAGCGCGCGTTCAGCCACCGCGCGAAGATGAACGGCCTCGCCGCTGCGGGCAAGTGGAGCGAGCAGAAGGAAAAAGCTGTCGCGTAAGCGAGCGCTCCAGCCGAGGGATCAGCGCGCGATGCGAAGAGGGCTACCGAGCTGCGCGGCATCGCTCGCGGTTGCCCTAGCCATCGCCGCCACGCCCTGCGCCCGTGCTCAAGGTCCTGTCGAACGCAACGCCATGAGCCGCGACGAGGTCGTCGCGGCTTTTGTCGATCAGCAGCTTTCGGGTGTTTATCCGAGCGGCACGCCGTGGAGCGAGATGATACGTGCCGACGGCACGAGCGACTACCGCGAAGGCGGAAACCGGCGCGAAGGCCGCTGGTGGATGCGCCGCGACGAGTTCTGCTTCCGCTATGACCTGCCGCTGTCGGGCGGCTGCTTTCGTGTCGTCCGCGTCGGCACGAACTGCTATGAGCTCTATGCGGTGAACCCGGGACAGGAAACAGTCCCCGGCCCGCAGACAGGCGCGAACTGGAATGGCCGCATGTGGCGAGACGATGCGGCACCGACGTGCGAGGAGCGGCCGACGAGCTGATCGGTCCTGCCCAGCCGGCACTGCCACCGACATGGCACAACGACAACGGCGGACAGCCTCTGCGAGCAGCCGGCGTCTTCAAATCAGTGCGGCTGGAGGAACTTCGCGCGATAGCGTCCGTCGGCGCCGGCGACGAACAGCTCCTTGACCTGCGGATGACGCAGCGGCGTGCCGGTCGTATCCGGCAGCAGGTTCTGCTCCGAGACGTACGCGACATACTCGGTCTCGGCATTCTCGGCGAGCAGGTGATAGAAGGGTTGCTCCTTCTTCGGGCGGATCTCCTCAGGGATCGACTCCCACCACTCCTCGGTGGAGTTGAAGACCGGATCCACGTCGAAGATGATCCCCCGGAACGGGTAGATGCGATGGCGCACGACCTGGCCGAGCTGGTACTTCGCCAGCCGCATGCCGCGGTCCGTCCGGTGCGATTTCGGAGGCTTTGCTGAACTCATGGACCGAGGTATCGCCAATCCGCGTTCGATCTGTCAATGGCCGGCTTTTCCCGCCACCCATGGCGTGATGGGGCCCCGGCACTAAAAGACTACCCCGCGCAGCTGCAGCGTCCTAGATTGCGCGGCGAGATCCGTGACGCGCGCCGATTTCGAGAGTTTCCAGGCTCGGCGCCGACCGGCAAGAACATCCAGCAGGCGAGGAAGAGAGACGAGACATGCGTCACGGCGGCAAGATCCTGATCGACCAACTTGAATCCCAGGGCGCGACAGCCGCATTCACGGTGCCGGGCGAGAGCTTTCTCGCCGCCCTCGACGGCCTTCACGACTCGAACCGTATCAGGACCGTGATCTGCCGCCAGGAAGGCGGCGCAGCGATGATGGCCGAGGCGTGGGGCAAAGTTACCGGCGAGCCGGGCATCTGCTTCGTCACGCGCGGGCCTGGCGCAGCGAACGCCATGAGCGGCCTGCACGTCGCGCAGCAGGACTCGACGCCGATGATCATGTTCCTCGGCCTCCCGGGCGAGAAGCACGAGGACCGCGAGGCCTTCCAGGAGATCGAGACGAAGCAGCTCTTCTCCTCCTTCGTGAAGTGGGCGGCAGTGATCCGCTCGACAGCCCGCATTCCCGAATATGTGAGCCATGCCTATCACGCGGCCATGAACGGCCGGCCCGGACCGGTGGTGCTGGGTCTGCCCGAGGACATGCTCTCGAGCAAAGGCGAAGCGGTCGATGCGAAACCCGCGCGCTTCGCGCAACCGGCGCCGAGCGCGGCCGACATTGACGAGCTGAAGGCTGCGCTCGCGAAAGCCAAGCGCCCGGTGATGATCATCGGCGGACCGGGCTGGAGCCGCGACACACAGAAGAGCGTGGAGGCCTTTGCCGAGCGCTACGACATGCCAGTCGCGGCCGCCTTCCGGTTCCAGGACTACATGGATAATCGGCATCCGAACTATGTCGGGCACGCCGGCATCGGGCTCGATGCCAAGCTCGCGGGCGCCATCAAGGGTGCGGATGTCCTCATCGTCATCGGTGCGCGCCTCGGCGAGATGACGACCTCAACCTACACGCTCGTCGATATCCCGAACCCGAGCCAGTACCTCGTGCACATCCACCCCTCGGGCAACGAGCTCGGCTCCGTCTATCGCGCCGATCTGCCGATCAATGCGACAGCCGAGACCTTCGCGCGCGTCCTCGATGAACTCGGCAAGCCGGCGGCGACGCCGTGGAGCGGCCTCCGCAAGGAATTGCGCGCGAGCTACGAAGACTCTCTGAAACCGATTGCGACGCCGGGCGCGGTGCAGTTCGCGGAGGTCGTGCGCACGGTCTCGGACCTGATGCCGGAGCACGGCGTCATCACCAACGGCGCCGGCAACTATGCGGGCTTCGTACACAAGTACACGCAGTACAAGGGGTACAAGAGCCAGCTCGCGCCGACATCCGGGTCCATGGGCTACGGCCTTCCCGCCGCGATCGCGGCCAAGCTCGCCGATCCGACCCGAACGGTCGTGAACTACGCCGGCGACGGGTGCTTCATGATGACATCACAGGAGTTCGCGACGGCCGTGCAGTACGGGCTCAACATCGTGACGATCATCGCCAACAACGGCATGTACGGCACGATTCGCATGCATCAGGAGCGGCATTACCCCGAGAGGGTCGTCGGCACGACGCTCGTCAATCCGGACTTCGCCGCCTATGCGCGCGCTTTCGGCGGCCACGGCGAAACGGTCGAGCGCACCGAGGACTTCAAGCCGGCATTCGAGCGGGCCCTCAAGGCCGGCAAGCCGGCTATCATCGAGTGCCGCCTCGATCCGGAGGCACTGACGCCGCGCCAGACCATGAGCCAGATCCGAGAGGCCGGCGGCAAAAAGTAAGCAGCGTCAAATTTCTGAGACGAACGGCCGACCGGGACCACCGCGGCGGCCGTTTTCTTTTCCTTGCCGAATGGACTAAGTCGTAAACAAGCAATTAATTTAATATTCGCACCATTTACCAATCTGATTACTAACAATCGACTAAACACGAAGAATAGATTACTTATTATACACCACGAGACAAAACACAGCAGGGCGCAAGCCATGGATCATAGCGCAAACCTCGACTCGGTCGGACGCCTTGGCCGTGCCGCACGGATCGGCGCCGTGATCTGCCTCCTGATCGCCTGCGTCCTGCTGGTGAGTTCCCTCATGTCGCCGACCCGCGTCGCGGCAGATGTGCAAAGCCACCTGGATACTCCCGCTCTCCGGCTCTTTTGATCTCCCCCCACTCGTCTGACATCTCCTGCAACAAACTGGCCCCCGCTTCAGCGCGAAGCGGGGGCCTTTTTAATCGCCGGGAGAATAGCGGAGGGTCGCGGCGTCAGTAGCCGAGCAGGGCTTCGACCGGCCCCTTGGGGAGTGGAACCAGGAACCACTTCTCGAACATCAGGAAGAAGAAGACCGGCACAGCCACACCGACTGCGATCGCGCGGATCACACTCTCTCCGCCGACGAAAATCATGAAGAAGAGGATAAAGGCCGCCGACGCCGCATAGATGCCGAGGAACTGCACGGCACCGACATAGGCGATGGCCGGCAGGAGCACAGTGATCACGCGCGCAAATGCCGGCCGCGAGACGAAGGCGTCACTCAGGCCGTCGCCAGTACCCATCACGGCTTTGAGCAGAATGGCGATGCTAGCCGCGCCTAGAACCACCGCTATGTAGAACGGGAAGTAACCCGCGCGCGGCCCCTCGCCTTCGGCCCAGCCAATGCCCAGCCGGATACTGTCCGAGATGATGATCGCGCTGATACCGAGTAGCAGCAGCGCCACCACGATCTCGAGCACCCGGTTCGACACCAGGGCCGGCTCGTCCGACGCATCACCCTGCTCGTGCATTGTCTCTCTCCCTCACTCGGTGGCGGCCTTC
>CAUJKI010000471.1 GCA_963205015.1 Pseudomonadota bacterium | reverse complement strand
TATCACATCTGCACGTCTTTCGAAATGCGGTGGGTCGAGCGTGGCCCGATCTCACTAGCCGATCAGATCTACGAGGACGTCGTCTTCGAAGGCGAAATCTGCCGGGTCGGTTTAGACTACACCATTGTCCCAACTTCCGAGCTGGAGGGTCTTGCAGATATCCTCGACGCGACCCGGCAGCAGACCGGGATCGAGTTCATCGCGGCGCGCGTCTGAACCGAGCGGGAGGCGTCCGCGCCTCCCGCTTTGCCGAAGGCAGGCTCGAGCCTGCCTTCGGCTTCTGTCGGCAACTCGACTGCCTCGCCACATAAAACACTGTGCTCGGCTCGGCGCTCCCTTCAGTCTATCGTGTTGCAAAAAAACGCCGCCGGCCGAGGCCCGTTATCGCGGTTACAATTTGGGGAAGTTGGCACGAAGATAGGCGGTCGCGGCCTCCGCGGAGGGAAACGCCGCGAGCTGCTGCTGCGCTTCGTCTGGCCGCTGGGCCTGCCGTATCACCAGGACCTGACCTTCGTCGAGCAGAACGCACGGGCGCTCGCGGAATCTCAGCCATTCCGCTTGCTTGGCTTCGGCCAAGGCGCAGGCCGCATCATAACCATCCGCAATGCCGAGATGAGTCGAGCGGTCCCACGCGCCGCCATTCAGGCACCGGACCTCGATGCGGCCATCCGGTAAGGTGATGCCGTAGGGACGATCCCACCACGCATCGAGCTGCGCCTTGCTTCGTGCGTCGTTCGGCGTCGCGTCGAAGGTCTTTGGTAACTTGGGGTTCAGCGGAATCCGGTTCGGCAAAGCGTCCTCTGATCAAGCCGAAAATGCCACAACGCGGGTTAAATTGGGATAGCGAAATTCTCGCATGCAACGCGCAGCCACCAACGCAGATCGGGGGTGCGTTCGTCACTGGCACCAGCTCCCGCGCGGTCCATTCCAACGCCTCGCGAGCCCCTCGGCGATCAACACGTCGCCGATCGAGCGGCCGCCGCGCGACACTGTGCGCAGCTTGCGGCCATAGCGATCCTGGTCGCGGTCGGCGGCGACGAGGGTGAAGGGACCGGCGTTGAGCAGTGCCAGCAACCGCCGCTTTGCCGCTTCGCCGAGGTCCGCCTCGCGCACGCAGCGGGGTGGGCTCAATTCGGGCGCATCGATATCTGCGATCCGGATTTTCTCGCCGCGGAACCAGAACGTATCGCCATCAACCACGCAATCGGCTCGCCGCCCGGCGCCGCAGATCGAGAACGTGGCGCTGAGGGTCTCTGTGACCGGGGCCGCCCGCCGGGATGACAAATCGGGACCCGCTTCGCCGCGAGGACTGTCGCCCCGAAAATAGAGCGCCCCTGTTGCAACGCCCGCGACGATCAGCGCCGCAACCGCAATCCGTCTCGTGCCGGCCATAGTGCCGGCACCGGCAATAAACGCCGCCCACTCCCTGTCAGGTCGGTCGATCCTCACCTTCGCTTTTCCTCCCGTCCGATCCCGTCCGCATCCGTCGATTCGCCTGCTATGCGATTACGCTGATCGTCGCCCGCTCGCAGGCGCGAACCTGTTGCTGACGACGCAAGCCGTCATGTCCTTGCGCCGGAAATAGATCGCGCGTCCGCACCGCAGCGGCGGATTGCCGGCGGTGAACACGATCTGCTCGTCACCGCGCATCTGCGTGATTTCATGCGGCAGGATCAGCGGCCGCCGCGACAGCAGCCGCGAGCGCGTCCGCGACGACCCGGAGGCCTGCGAGCTGCGGCTGATCTGACTGACCTCGACCGTCGTGTCGCCGCAGCGGCGCGAAATGTATTCAGCCGTCTCGGGATCGTTGATCGCGCTGAACGACATCCACGACGCCGATTCGAACCACTTCGATGCGGCGTCGCGGCCGCCATAGACTTCGCGCATCTGGCCGATCGACTGGAACAGCATCAAGAGGGTGATGCCATATTTGCGTCCGGCGTCACGCGCGGTCTCGAGGACGCGCAGGAACCCAAGGCGCGCCACCTCGTCCAACAGAAACAACGTGCGGCCGACGACCTCACCAGCGCGGTTGTAGATCGCGTTCATCAACGAGCCGATGATGAGGCGCGCCAAACCCGGATGGTTCTCCAGCGTCTTGAGATCGAGGTTGATGAAGACGTCCATTGTTCCAGCCGCCAGCTCGTCGGTCGAAAAGCTCCCGCCGGACACCAGCGCCGCATAGTTCTCATACGAGAGCCAATGCGTCTCCTTGACTGCATTCGCGTAAACGCCGCTGAAGGTCTCGGGTGTCATGTTCACAAAGGAGGCGACGTTTTCCTTCACGAACCGGGATTGCGAATTGTCGTAGATCGCCTGCAATCGCTGCCGCAATTTGGGCTCCGGCTCCGACAGGTTCGCACGCACCTGGCGCAGATGCTGGTCCTTCTGTTCCGTATGACCTGACAGGCAAACGTCGGCGATGAGCGCGGTCAGGAGTTGCAGCGCCGAAGCCCGAAAGAAGTCGTCGCGCACCGAGTTGGTGCGCGCCATATCGGTCATGATCCATGACGCGACCGAGGCGATATCCTCCTCCTTCGTGCCGCCGAACCGGCCAATCCAATCGAGCGCATTGAAGCCGGTCTCCGGCGTCTTCGGATCGAGCACAAAGACGGTGCGGCCGGCGCGCTTGCGATGGTCGATGACCATCGGAGCGACCTCGTTGGACGGATCGAGTGCGACCAGGCCGCCGCCCCATTTGAGCGCGGTCGGGATTGTCACCGACGTGGTCTTGAAGCCGCCGGACCCGGCGAACACGATACCGTGGGTCGAGCCCCAAGATGCGTCGAAGCAGAGAAGCGGCGCGTGGCCGCCCGCGCCCCAGCTCTCCAACTCATCGGCGCGAAACGCGCGATCGCCGACCGAGTCCTTGTCGACGCGGTAACGCTCGCCGATGACGATGCCGCCGCTTTGCGGAAACAGCCGACTCGCTTCAGCGACGCTCATCCATTGCGCGTCGCCGTGGATGGCGCGCTGGCCGGACACCCGGCGCGGGGCGGCGGCCGCAAAGGCGGCATTGCCGGCGAGCGCCACACGCAAAGCGAACAATCCGCAGCCGATGGCGGCGAGCGATCCCGTCAGCGTCGCAGGGTCCGCATAGGCGAGAACCGATCCGTCGCGAACCCGGGCAGCCATGGCGACCAAGCGGCTCCCTTCCGACCAAGCGGCAAAACCGACGACGGCAGTTGCGCCGGCGAGGACGCCCCAGCCGGCTAAGCGCACGGCGAGCGCGCCGGCGCAGGCAAACAGGACGATGACGCCGATCGCGGCCGCGCCAAGATAGGGTAGGGCGATGCCGGCCCGTCCCAGCAACAGCGCCGCCTGCGGCGTCTTTGCGAAGCTCGCGAACCATTGCTCATGACCGCGCAGCGCGATCATCGCGCCGATCATCAGCGCCGCCGGCAGGACTGTCAGTGCGACCTTACTCGGGTTCATCGCTGAACGCCTTCGTGCCGATCGCCGCGAACCTCTCGCGCTCCGCTTCGCTTGCACGCGCCCGCTGCGCGGCGTCGATGAGCATACCGAGCAGGAGGGCGCGCTTCTCGTAACGCAGTCCGGCCTTCACGATCAGGCCGCCAAGCTGAATCTTCTCGCGCGTGTCCTTCTTCCGATCCGCCGTTGTCTGCGCCCGGGCCATGCGGTCAAGCCTCCGAAGACGCACCCGCACCCGCGCCAGACGGCTCGGCCGCAGCCGGACCGCGCCCGGATTTCGATCCGGCGCC